>CADBOW010000262.1 GCA_902796375.1 uncultured Lachnospiraceae bacterium
GCCCTGATCAAAAATGCTCTGCTGGAACTGCTGGAGCAGCAGGAGCTTACCAATATCACGGTAACCGCAGTTTGTGAAGCTGCCGATGTACATCGCTCCACATTTTATAAATATTATACGGATACCGCTGATCTGATGAAGGAAATCGAGCAGGATCTGATGGATCAGATCCCGAAACCCCATCCTGACCAGACCCAGGCACAGCTTCTGAAAGATGCCACGGCTTTCTTTGACTATGTAAAGCAAAATGAAAAAGCCTTCCGCATCCTTTTCAGTGACTCAACAAGCAACCATTTTTTCTCCCGCTTGGTAGAATTTCTGAGTTCCGGATACATCCCCGTACCCGGCGATTATGACAACTTTTCAATATATTTTATGCAGCGTTATATCGCATATGCAACAGCAGGCATGCTGAAAGAATGGATCCGGTTGGATTTTCCTGTCAGCAGCCAGAAAATGGCGGAATTGATGTACTTTCTGTCTACGAAAGTAATCGCATAATTAATAAAAGGAGGAACCAGATATGTCAATTCAAATCGGATCTTTGATCAAGGAAGCCAGGACTTCAGCAGGATTGTCACAGAAAGCGCTGGCGGAGAAAGTAGACGGTCTTTCTGCTTCCACACTTGGCAAAGCAGAGCGCGGTGAAGCAGAACTTACACCAGAGCAGCTGAAAGCTATTGCGGAAGCGACCGGCGTAGCTCCCGAGACACTGATGGCAGGAGCTCCGGAGGCGAAGCCATTAACAGACGAAGAAGTTTTAGGCCTTTTCAAAGCTGCAGATCCCAGTATACAGCAGGCAGCCGTATCCCTGCTGAAAGGGGAACAGCCGCAGGCTCCGAATCCCATGGCCATGATCATGAAGATGCTCCAGAACGGTGATGTTATGAACAAGCTCAAAGGCTTTATGAGCAGCGATACCGGCAAAGCCATCCTGAGCGGAGCTAAAAATGTATTCGGCGGTGAGAACAATAATGAACGCTATGGAAGATCGATGTCTGTTCCTCTTATGGCATTTACATTCTTCTATACGATCTCTCATTATATCCTGCTCCTCAGCTTCTATTTCTGGCTTTGGAGAAAGGACATCAAACCGGAAAAATAAGAAGACAATTTACAATTGCCGACTGAAAGAAACGCCCTGGGATCGGATCCCGGGCGTTTCTTTTATCAAAGTCATTGCTTTTTCCTATTCGGCATAAAGAAGGTAAAGGCCGCAATGCCGGCTGCGATCACGATCATGACACAATAAAGAACATATCTCCCGACGGATGCTGTCAGGAACCGGTTGTTCCGGAACAGCAGGAAGTTAACGACGGTAAGCGCAAGAAATGCAATGCAGATGATCAGGTTCATGAGACATCTGTTCCTCAGAAGGCCCCGCAATGCCAGCAGGAAGATCACACCTGTGGTCAATGCCGCATTCACGATTTCCGCATTCGCGATCGAAAACATATTGACAGAAACAAATCGGGTAACTGCCAGGAGAAGGCCGATCAGCATCAGGTGAGGGACTATGACATACCAGGGAGAGTACGTGCGTCCGGTCTTTTTCTTTTTCACTGCATGTATGATAAAGAGCACGAGGCTGCCAAGCAGGATGATGGCGATGATCAGGATTGCGTTAAACAGCAGGGAAATGACCTGCTGCACTGTAAAATGATCTGTGGAAGAAGCTTCCGCTGTCATTTCCGCAGCCGGCGAATAATCAAAATCCAGAGAAAGAGCTCTGCTCTGGGAGCCCTGCACCGTTGTTAACCCGGGCAGAGGAACATCCTGAGAGACATCTAGCGCATACTCCCCTTCTGCAACATTTGCCACATGGATCGTATCGGACGTGCCGAAGGTATCTGCAGGATCCCAGATCACATCATAATAATTGACCGAGGCAGGCTCCGCAGCGCGGATCAGGATACGGAAGTCCTTGTCCATTGGAAGACATGTAACGGTATCCGTGTTATTGCGCATGATAAACACATTCGGATACAGTTCGAAAAATTCATCCAGTGTTTCCACATCTGCAAAGTGTTCCATATCGTCAGAGGAATATTCCTTCCCCTGCGCATCCACGCCTCTTATCATATAGTCATCCAGCCAGACTTCCACATCCACAGGTCCGGATATGGTAACCCTCCTGGTCGTTTTCGGTCCGTAAAACAGCTCTTCCGCAGAAAGTCCGGAAAAGAGCCAGTCAAGATAGGTATAAGGCAGATGTTCACGTAAAACATTTTCTGCAATGCTCTGATCCGGGTTCCAGCTGAACGATTCGACCTGTCTTTGTTCCTCCGACAGATGCTGGGACATGATAAAAGCCAGATAATCCAGAAAGATATCACTGCTGTTTTCCGCGCGCTTATCCATTGCAGCAAATTCCTGCACAGCCTGCGTCAGGATCAGTCCGATCGAATCCGGATCTGCCTCTGTCCAGAGGGTCATCAGGATATCCTGAAACCGGTCTGCGTAGTCTTTGCTGGTCGGAAATAACTCACTCAGGAACTCCAGGATCATATGGATCTGGAAGTTAACCTCAGGATTGTTCTGAAAAAAGGGATTCCCCAGAGCGATATTGACACCCGAGCAATAAGTTATAAACCTGGCATATCGGCTGTCCGTTTCTTCCGCGGGCGTATAAAGATCGATCCCATACCGTCCATATCCCCAGCTAGCCATGGGGATCTGAGGCACCGGATCAAAGATTCCGCAGATATTATAGATCCCCGGGTACGGAACCGGAGCTTTCGTCGTGCGGGGTACCCCGAACAGATACGCATAGACATCCTCATACTGACCGGATTCTATCATGTCGGCCGCCGTCAGATTGGAGACTGCGGCAGCTCTGGAAAAGCCGGAGATCCAGAATTTCTTATTACCTTCCAGCTCATGTGTCCGGATGTATCCTTCGATCTGCTCTTCCAGAAGTTTCGCGGCTTTATCAAACCCGACATGGCGCTCTTCATCACCGACTTCCAGATTACCGCCCCATTCTTTTCCGTATCCCTGCCCGCAGACAGCCACTGCGATCAGGTCAAAGTCATCGATCTTCTTATGGCCGATGACCGCTGCTATGGTATCCAC
>CADBOW010000263.1 GCA_902796375.1 uncultured Lachnospiraceae bacterium
ATTACTGTGTTTGGATTGTATAATCCGAAAAATAATTTTTTAAAAGAATTTTTCGGGGTTGCTATGGTATTAAATTGTGAAAGAACAAAATGTCTCATGACATTATAAAAGCCGTCGCGTCCATGTCCGTCCTCGATGTCTTTCGTGCGACAGCTTTTATATATTACCATCCGGTCTAATGGATGTCAACCTCTTTTTTTATATTTTTTAAAGTTTTTTTCCTCTTTCGATCCAATCGGTCAGATACTGCTCGATCTGCCGGAAACAATCGCGGTATTCATACCGTTTCTGTACGTATTTCCGTCCGTTCAGTCCCAGCCTTCCCCGCAGAACCGGATCATCATACATTTGAACAAGAGCTTCCGCCAATGCCTCCGGATCCTGTCGTTTCACAGTCAGTGCTGTATATCCGGGACGTGTTGCCTCTGTAAGTCCGGGAACATCGGATACGATCACCGGAACGCCGGATGCTTCGGCTTCCACCGCCGACACTCCAAAGGATTCCGAATCCAGAACAGACGGAATAACTGCAACATCCAGATTCGCCCAGAGATTCGCCGCCTCCTCAGCCGGAATAAAGCCGGTCCAGGTCACCCGTTCAGCGATTCCCAGTTCTTCCGCAAGCTTCTTATACTCTTCCTCATGGGTTCCCGTCCCTGCGATCATGAGACGCAGATTCACATTCGGACGCTTCTCTCGAAAGACGGCCGCAGCCCGAAGCAGAACATCTATCCCGTATTTCGGTTCCAGCTTCTTCACCAATCCGATCATGAAACGTCCGTCTACATACTCAGGCAGACGCTTCCTCCGTTTCGGCGTGAAAAAGGAAGTATCAACACCAAAGGGCGTAATACGAATACTCTTCCGGGTATATTTTCTGGTCTCCCTGGCCATGGCTCGGCTGGTGGAAAAAAGGATTCCCGCACGCTTCAGACTGAACCGGAGCAGCGCCCGGTGCAGGATACTCTTCTTCGGGAAATCATAGATATCCGATCCCCAGACGGAAAGTACATATCCCCAGATTCCGGAAAGCGCCGCCACTGCTCCATAGCTGGTGGCATAATGCACATTCACCACATCCGGCCGGATCTTCTTCACCAGTCTCCGGACCTTTCCTGCCTGTGTCAGATATTTCAGCTTTGCCAGATCTCCTTCATTGCCGTCCAGTCCCAGATCGATCCAGTGGATCTCGGCTCCGGGTATTTCCCCTTTTGTAAAGGAGATCACATGTACCTCATGTCCCTGTTCCAGGAAATAACGACACCATTTTTCAATATGTGCACTGTTTGCTTCTGCAAGAAAACAGATTCTCATAGCTTCTTCAGCTCCTTTGTTACCGCTTCTATTTCATCCTCAGTCATGTAAGGATGCATCGGAAGACTGAGAACACAGCCGCACAGCTCCGTGGTCACGGGGCAGTCCGCCTCATCGCTTCCCGTGCCCCGGAATGCCTCCTGGGTATGCATGGGCTTCTGATAATATACCATGGTCGGGATCCCGACTTCCTTCATGGCCGCCTGCACCAGGTCTCTGTTCAGGCGTTCCGGGATACAGATGGTAAACTGTGCCCAGCTGCTGAGATAATCCTCTTTTATGGCAGGAAGAACAAAGTCCGTCTCCTTCAACGCCTCCCGATACCGGTCTGCAACCCGGTTGACAGCTGCCAGTTCCTCTTCTTCAAATGCAGCAAGCTTAGGCATAAGGATCGCGGCCTGAATCGTATCCAGACGGCTGTTCATCCCAAGCCGCAGATTGTCATATTTGCTTTCCGTGCTTTTTCCGTGCACTGCCAGACTTCGGATCAGAGCCGCAGTTTCATCATTGTCAGTAAAAACTGCCCCTCCGTCCCCATAGCATCCCAGCGGCTTCGCCGGAAAGAAGCTTGTGGTGGAGATATCACCGAAGCTGCAAGCCTTCCTTCCGCGGATCTCCCCGCCGAAGCCCTGAGCACCATCCTCAAGGAGATGCAGTCCGTACTTCTCGCAGATCGGCCGGATCCGGTCATAATCCGCCGGCTGGCCGAACAGATCCACTGCCACCACTGCCCTCGGACGGTATTTTCCCTCCGCCTCGATCTTCCGGATCGCTTCCTCCAGCCGCTCAGGATCCAGATTGAAGCTCTGCCGCTCCACATCCACAAATACCACATGTGCTCCCAGCAGCGCAGGCGCTTCTCCACTGGAGAAGAAGGTAAAATCCGGAACGAATACCGCGTCCTCCGGCCCCAGATCCCACGCCATACATGCCAGGGATATTGCATCCGTTCCATTTGCACAGGTGATACAATGGCGGACGCCCACATACTCTTCCAGGCGTTCCTCCAGCCCCTTCACCTCCGGACCGGATATAAAATGCGAGGAAGCGATCACTTCCTCGATTCTCGTATCGATCGCTTCCCGCAAATGTACATATTGTTTTTTCAGATCACGAAATTCCACTGTCTGCTCCTGTCCTGACCATCTTATCCGATCAAGGTTCCATTCTGTCGGAACTGATAGGTCTTCTTTCCGATCTTCACGGTTCCTCTTACCATGATACCGTCTTTACCAAAGTAATACCAGTCTCTGCCGATCATCTGCCAGCCCGTAAGCATCCGGCCCTTGCGGTCGAAATAATACGAACGGGATCCGAAACTGATCCAGCCGGTCTGCATCTCTCCAAGAGGCGCAAAATAATACCAGTCCTTGCCCTCCTTGACCCAACCGGTCCGCATGACTCCTTTGGCATTAAAGCAATACCATTTCGATTCGATCTTGCACCAGTCGGTGGCGATATATCCGTTGGGCTTCACATAGTATCTTTTCTTGCCCTTCTTGATCCAGCCGGCAACGGAAACTCCGTCCGGCTGGAGATATGCCCAGTTATCTCCGATCTTCGTCCAGCCGGTAGCCATCTTTCCGTCTTCACCGAAATAGTATTTGAAGCCGTCGATGGTCTTCCATTTCGTGGCCATCCGTCCGTTCTTATCAAAGTAATACTTATTTCCACCGATCTTATGCCATCCGGTCAGCACCTTATTATTCTTCAGGAAATAGGTTTTTCCCTTATCGGTGATCCAGCCGGTTTTATTTGCTCCATCGGTACGGTCAAAGAAATAGGTTTTATCTCCGCTGGTAAACCATCCCTTAACCAGGGCTCTGGTCTTCGGATTCAGATAATACTTCTTGCCGTCCTTTGTGATCCAGCCGGTAACGCATACTCCGGATGACTTAAAATAATAAGTCTTTCCGCCGATATCGACCCAGCCTCTGCACATCAGACCGTCCTTGTCAAAGTAGTAGAACTGTTTATCGATCTGCTTCCAGCCGATCGACATTACGTTATTCCTATAATACATGTAATTGATCTCAGTCGGATCATACATGGCTTCGATCCAGGTGATCCAGCCCTTGCGTGTGATCGGCGTCGATTTACAATCGGCAGCAGTACGCAGGAAGGCCACATCCTTCTGACCGCAAAGCTCACGGAGCGCTATTCCGGAGCTGCTATACTCTACCACGATCGCCTTCTCCGAGAGAGAAACCTCATAGGATACCGTTCCGTATTTTCTCTTGGCATAGGCCATTCCCGCGGAGAAGCTGCCCGAGCTTTCGCGTGTCAGCGCCTCGCCTGCATTTGTAGCCACCACATATTTCGGCTGAAACAGATCCAGATGCTCCTTCGAGAATCCACGGCTGGCGCCATGATCCGATGCCTTGACCACCTCAATGGTTCCGTAGGACTTATAGATCGCCCGGCAGACCTTCTGCTGAACATGATAATTCACATTCAGATCTCCGGCGGTAAAAATCTGATGACCTCCGCTTGTGATAATGGTTGCTATGGAATTCTCATTATCATCCCTGCACTTGTTCACCGTGAACATATTATACATCCGAATGGTGAAGGTCCCGAATTTGAACTGCAGGTAATCATCAAAATAATCCGATGTGCTTCCCTCCGAATAGGCCACGTTCTTCAGGTTGAAGTTTGTCATGGATTTCAGAATCTTACTGTAATCATTCTTCTTCTGTTTTTTGTCCGAGGTCTTCATTCCCTTGCTGATATCGATCACGGTCCCGCCGTTCTTCTTCACAGCCTGAACCGCCTGATAACTGAACGCCTGAGTATGCCAGCAGTCATCTGCCACATTCGGACCCAGATCATCATTTTGCCCGTTGATATGATAATACTTCTTCATAAAGTAAACCGTCTTTTTGTCGATCAGAGAATGAACTCCCGTATTATCCGACACCATGATATCTGCGATCTCCGGAATCCCTCCGCTGTGATCCGAGTGAGAATGTGAACCGATGATAAAGTCCAGATGCTTGACACCCAGAGTCTCGATCATATAGATAGCTATATCTCTCCCGTTCTTTCCCGATCTCTGACAGGAAAGGGCTGCCAGCTTCCCTCCCGGATATCTCCAGGGGGTACGATACGACGTAGAGTCACTGTCCGTTATGGTATCCTCAAAACGGTTGCTGGCATCGATCAGTCCCCAGCGGCCTTTGGCCTCCACGAGGATCATATCGGAGTTAAATGCGCCGCCGCACACATTAAAAAACCATACCCGGTTCCCGGAAGCGATCTTTGACTTCCCTGCCTCTGCGATGGTCCCGGAATGCGCAGTCGCAATTCCTTCAACATCAAAATCCCACCAGGCGTTCTCTATCTTCTTTATCGTATTTGTGATCCGAACGCCCTTCTCGGTATAATACCTGTTATTATTCTCGTCTGTATGCCAGCCGTCAGCCTCAACAGTGGTTTCCTTCCCGGTCTCATTTACTGTCTCTTCCTGGGCCGTCTGCTTTGCTTCCGTATTCTTCTCCGAAGCAAGCTTCCGCTCCGTCGCCGGGTTCGTTGCAACTGCAGTCTCAGTGGTGTCCTCCTCTGCAGCCTCAGTGGTATTCTCCTGATTTACTGCCTCGGTGGTTCCCTCCTGGTTTGCGGTCTCAGTGGTCCCCTCCTGCTCCGCTGCCTCGGTGGTATCCTCCTGCTCCGCTGCCTCGGTGGTTCCCTCCTGCTCCGCTGCCTCGGTGGTATTCTCCTGCTCAACTGCCTCGGTGGTTCCCTCCTGCGCTGCCGCCAGGGTTGTTCCCTTCTGCGCTGCCGCCAGGGTTGTTCCCTTCTGCACCGCTGCCTCGGTGGTATCCTCCTGCTCTGCTGCCTCGGTGGTATTCTCCTGCTCTGCTGCCTCGGTGG
>CADBOW010000264.1 GCA_902796375.1 uncultured Lachnospiraceae bacterium
AAGAAGGCAGGAACCATCATCCTGCTGTCCTCTATCCTGATCTGGGCTGGCAAGTCCTTCGGATGGACGGACGGAGTCTTCGGCTTCAACACGGATGTTGCTCTGGAGGACAGTATCCTGGGCAAGATCGGAAGCGGTATCGCGTGGATCTTTGCACCCCTTGGGTTTGACAATATTCGTGCAACCGTGGCTACGGTCATGGGACTTGTGGCAAAGGAAGAGGTTGTGGGTGTCTTCGGTGTCCTGGACTTCGAGGGACTGACACGGCTGGCAGGATTTTCCTTCCTGCTGTTCAACCTGCTCTGCGCACCCTGCTTTGCAGCCATCGGTGCCATCAAGCGGGAAATGAACTCGGCGAAGTGGACCTGGTTTGCCATCGGATATCAGTGTGCATTTGCATATTTTGTAGCGCTTTGCGTATATCAGATCGGTATGCTGGTCTCCGGTACCTTCAGTGTATGGGCTATAGTGGCGATCCTTCTGATGGTCGGATTTTTCTATCTGCTCTTCCGGCCGTATAAGGAGAGCCAGAAGCTGGAGATCAAAATGAAGAAGTCGGCGTAATGTCATTCTGTGGAGAGCGGCGATGGATACCTGTGGCATGGAGCGTTGATGGATGCCTGTGGCGTGGAGAAACGATAGATGCCGGCGGGCGCGGGTGACAAAGGAATCTGTGGCGCGGATTTATGAAGGATTTTGTAAGGAGGATATGAAAATGAACGGAATATTCGGGACCGTACTGGTACTCATTATCCTGCTTGCGATGGTGGCAGGAGCCATATACAGTATGATCCGCGACAGGAAAGCCGGGAAATCCATAATCTGCGGCGGAAGCTGCGGGAGCTGCGCAGGCTGTGCCGCCCATGGCGGTGTCCATACTTCTGTCGGCAGCACCGGCGCACCCGGCGACGGAGCAGTTGTTTCCCAAGGCGGTTCATATGCATTCACCGGCAGCAGCGGAGCGGTTGTTTCCCATGGAAGTGTGCGTGCATCCGCCACCAGTATCGTTACAGCCCAAAGCGGAGCGGCCGGTTCCCATGGAAGTGCATGTGCTTCCTGCAGCAGCTCCTGCGCATATTACAGCAGATGCCCGAAGAGCGGGATGAGCTCGTAGAAGCAGGATATTCGCGAAGATGACGGAAGTTGATATATGACACGGACCCTGGGAGTATACAGGGCCGCGAGAAGGCGATCACAGGCCTCATGATTCCATTTGCAGAGACAGCGGTGGGATCATGAGGCCTGTGTGCGTTCCGGAGGCATGAAAGGTGGTTCTACGGAGGATTTTATGATATAATACCGTTGTTAATTTCAATAACATGACAGAGTATTGTGGAGGGGGTTATATGAACGATCAGAACAGGATGTATCAGGTTTCAACGTTACAGGCACTTGCATTGGGGTACACAAAGAAGGTAATCACAGTCCGCGAGCTGCTGCTGAACGGAGACACAGGACTTGGAACCTTCGAAGATGTGAACGGAGAGATGATCATCATGGACGGGAAGTGCTTCCAGGCAAAATCAGATGGTACTGTAATGGAGGCGGATCTCAATGCCGGAGTTCCTTTCTCGGCTGTGGCAAGGCTTCTGGGGGAGAGAAGGTTTGAAATGACGGATAAGCAGGATATCGAATCGATCCGCACGGAGCTGACACAGCGGATTGAAGAGCATTTCGGACTGAACAGTATGCATGTGGTCAGGATCGACGGGGAATTTGAGAAGGTAGATGCAAGATCCGAAGAACCGTACCGGTCCCATCACATTACCCTGAAAGAGGTTCTGGATCAGAATCAGACCTCCTTTGTATTTGAAAATATCCGGGGATCTCTGGTGGGAGTGTATTTCCCCGATCACATGGACGGGATCAATATGCCGGGCTGGCACCTGCATTTTCTGTCGGAGGATAAGACCAGAGGCGGTCATGTATTCAATGTCATTTTGAAGCAGGGAACAGTTCGCCTGGATAAGATCAGCAGGATCGAGATCGACCTGCCGAAGGCTGCGGCATTTGATACCTATTCCCTGAAGCATGCATCGGAGGAAGAGATCAAGAAGGTTGAAAAGGGATGATATGGCGAATCAGTTATATAGTAGGCGGGATGATAGAAAATGAGAACGATCCTATCCAGAGTCAAGTTCAATAAGAAGCAGATGGCTGTCATGATCGTCTTTGCGATCATTGCAGTTCTGGGACAAATGATCGCACCTGCGCTGGTCAGCAAGATGCTGGACGGTATCAGCGAGAACAAGAAGAATACGATCATCATTCTCGCTGTTGTCATGATCGCGT
>CADBOW010000265.1 GCA_902796375.1 uncultured Lachnospiraceae bacterium
AAAATGAGGATCACGGAAAATCAGACACCGGAGAATATCTGTGTTATGAATTATGATGATCCTGAGGTGCTTGCAAGAGCGAGACAGCTGAAGCAGGTTAAGGTGGTATATTTCAGCCGCCTGAAGGAACTGGAACAGGGTGTGTATCTCGAGGGAAGCAGCATCGTGATCCGGGATGGAGAGAAGAAGATCGATCTGATGCAGGTGTCGGAGATCCGGATCCTGGGTGATCATAATGTGGAAAATGTTCTGGCGGCTGTGGCTATCGCATATCATATGGGAATTCCCGCGGATGTGATCCATACAACAGTTGCAGGATTTATGGGAGTGGAGCACCGGATCGAATTCGTTCGTGAGCTTCGCGGGGTTGAATACTACAATGATTCCAAGGGGACGAATCCGGATGCAGCCATCAAGGCAATCCAGGCCATGAAGAAGCCTACAATCCTGATCGGCGGCGGTTACGATAAGAAATCCTCCTACGATGAGTGGATCGAAGCTTTCGACGGAAAGGTCAGATTTCTGGTGCTGCTGGGGGAAACGGCGCAGGCCATCGCCGATACGGCGAAACGACATGGCTTCACGCAGGTGGTCTTTGTGGAATCCCTGGAAGAAGCAGTCCGGTTCAGCTATGAACATGCCAGAACGGGAGAAGTGGTGCTTCTTTCGCCTGCATGTGCGAGCTGGGATATGTTTAAAAGCTATGAACAGAGGGGAAACCTCTTTAAGGAATATGTAAATCAGCTGGAGGAACAGTGATTTGGCAAAAAGAAAGAGAAAATCGATCTTTGTTCGCGGGACGTATTTTGACTATCCGTCTCTCTTTCTGATTGTCTTTCTGCTGCTCTTCGGATTAATGATGGTATACAGCATCAGCTCCTATAAGGCCAGTGTGGCGATGGATGACAGCGCATATTATTTTAAACGTCAGCTGCTGTTCGGCTTCGTGGGCTTTCTGGTCATGCTGGGGATATCGAAGCTGCGGTATCAGATCCTGATGACCTGGAGCAAGGTGATCATGATCGCCACCGTATTGCTGCTTCTGTCCGTTTTTGTTCTCGGAAAAGCCAGCCACGGATCCACCCGCTGGATCAATATCGGAGTGATATCCTTCCAGCCTTCCGAGATCGCAAAGCTGTCACTGATCATTTATACTGCATATGTATGCACCTCCAAAAGCGGGATGCTGAAGACCCTCTTCGGAACCATCAGGGCAATGATCGTTCCGGTGCTGGTGGTTGGTGTCATAGCGGTTGAGAACCTGAGTACGGCGGTTGTCTGTGCGGTGATCGTGGTGGGGATATGGTTTGTAGCCACGCCGAAACCGATCTATATGCTCTTTGTGGTACTCATCGGCGTCGCATTTCTCTTTGTATTCATTTATTTCTTCAGTTATCGTGGAGACCGTCTGGAGGCATGGAGAGATCCGGAGAATTCGGCAAATGGATATCAGACGATGCAGGCCTTGTATGCCATCGGCTCGGGAGGCCTGTTCGGAAGAGGATTGGGGCAGAGTGTGCAGAAGCTGGGGTATATCCCTGAGGCCCACAATGATATGATCTTCTCCGTGATCTGTGAGGAACTGGGAATCGTCGGCGGCGCAGCCATCATTATCGTTTTCGGTATGATGCTTTGGAGATTCCGGTTTATCGCAGAGGGTGCGCCGGACCGGTTCGGGGCACTGATGGTAGTTGGTGTGATCGCGCATCTCGGCTTTCAGGTGGCGCTGAATATCGGCGTTGTAACGAACCTGCTGCCAAATACGGGAGTTACACTTCCTTTCATCAGTTACGGGGGCTCCTCCCTAAGCTTCCTCCTATTGGAGATGGGGGTTGTGCTGGCGGTGTCACGCCAGATCGTTCCCATCGGAAAGGCTAAGGAGGTGACCGGATGAAGAAACGCTATATCATCATCCCGTTGATCCTGCTGATCCTGGGAGGAGGCGTATACTATGTCAGCCGGTTCAAGCTTGAGAATATTCAGGTGGCCGGATGCGTACTTTCATCGGAAGAGAAGGTGAAGCAGGCGATCCAGGATGAAGCACCCCTGGGAAATATCCTGCTGCTCTGGATGAAGAACAAACTGAGTCCGATCCGGGATATTCCTTTTGTGGCAAAGCTGGATATCGAGTTTGTGGATCAGAACACCCTGGCCGCTACCGTATATGAGAAATCCGTGGCCGGATGCATAGAGTATATGGACAGTTACGTGTATTTTGACCGGGACGGGATCGTTCTGGAATCCACATCGGACCAGAAGGAAGGGGTTCCCACCATCGACGGTCTCAACATCGGGTATTGGATCCTCAATGAGGAGCTTCCGGTCAGTGACAAGGAACGCTTCGATCAGATCCTGACCATCACACAGCTGGTGGAGAAATACGGACTGAAGATCGACCGTATCTCCTTCACGAAGGAAGGCGAGATCATTCTGAGACATGAACACATCGACATTGAGCTGGGAGACGGCTCTTTTCTGAACAATCAGATGATGAATCTGGGCAGTATTCTGATGGGTCTGAAGGGGAAAAAAGGCACCCTGTATATGAAGGATTTTGAATCGGATACATCGACGGCCAGTTTTAAGGAAAAATAGATAAAAATACAATTTTTCCTTGCAGAAAGAACAAAAAACAATTATCATATAGAATGTATTACTACGAAAAATACAGGTTAGTAATTATATAAGGAGGATGAGACCTTGCTTGAAATTAAGTCAAATGATGAAAAGACACCAGCTAGAATTCTTGTGATCGGAGTCGGTGGCGCCGGAAATAATGCGGTGAACCGGATGATCGATGAGAATGTTGAGGGCGTAGAGCTGATAGCGATCAATACAGATAAGCAGGCGCTGTCCCTGAGCCGTGCCACCACGAAGATCCAGATCGGTGAGAAGCTTACCAAGGGTCTTGGAGCAGGTGCAAAGCCGGAGATCGGTGCAAGCGCTGTGGAAGAGAATAGAGAAGAAATCAATGATATCATCAAGGATTCCGATATGGTATTCGTTACCTGCGGTATGGGCGGTGGTACTGGTACAGGTGCCGCACCGGTTGTTGCAGAGATCGCACGGAATCTGGGAATCCTTACAGTCGGCGTTGTGACCAAGCCCTTCTCCTTCGAAGGAAAACCGCGTATGAACAATGCCATGAACGGTATCGCAAAGCTTCGTGAGAATGTAGATACCCTGATCGTGATCCCGAACGACAAGCTGCTT
>CADBOW010000266.1 GCA_902796375.1 uncultured Lachnospiraceae bacterium
GTGTCATGATGCGTGTGTGCCATCAGGATACCTGCCCCATGGGCGTGGCTACCCAGAATCCGGAGCTGCGGGCGCGGTTCACGGGAAAACCGGAATATGTGGAGAATTTCATGCGGTTCATTGCCAGAGAGCTGCGGGAGTATATGGCGAAGCTGGGAGTTCGCAGCATTGATGAAATGGTGGGACGGACAGATCTTCTGAAGTCCAGGACCGACGCCGATATGCCCCACGGAAATGAGATTTCTCTGGATCGGATCCTTTCGGATGTGTCCGGGTTTGACCGTGAGGAGCAGACCTTCCATCCGGAGAAGGCATATGATTTCCATCTGGAGGATACAAAGGATGAGAAGCATCTGCTGGCCAGCAAGGCTGTACAGATGTCCGTAAAGAAAGGCAAGGAGAGTCACATTTCCATAGAAGTAAGTAATATCGACCGATCCTTCGGAACCCTGCTGGGAGCGGAGATCACAAGACAGAATCCGGAAGGACTTCCGGAGGATACCATCCGGGTAGACTGTACGGGTGCAGGCGGACAGAGCTTCGGTGCATTTATCCCGAAGGGACTGACCCTCCGGCTGACCGGTGACAGCAATGACTATTTCGGAAAGGGACTTTCCGGTGGAAAGCTGATCGTCCGGGCACCGAAGGAAGCGGCCTATGACGCGGAGGAGAATATCATCATCGGAAATGTAGCGCTCTACGGAGCCACCAGCGGTGAGGCCTATATCGCGGGAATGGCAGGAGAACGCTTCTGCATCCGAAACTCCGGCGTGACTGCCGTTGTGGAAGGCGTCGGCGAGCATGGCTGTGAATACATGACCGGAGGACGTGCGGTGATCCTGGGACCCACCGGCAAAAACTTCGCGGCAGGTATGAGCGGCGGAATCGCATATGTACTGGATGAGAAGAACAATCTGTATAAGAATCTGAACAAGGAACTGGTTCTGATGGAGCATGTTGAGCAGAGAAACGAGAAGGATGAGCTTCGAAGGATCATCGAGCGGCACGTGGAGTATACCGGATCGAAGAAGGGTCAGAGGATCCTGGAAGACTTTGATCATTACATCGGCAGCTTCAAGAAGATCATTCCGGCAGATTACAAGAAGCTGCTGCACCTGATCGCACAGGGCGAGGAGCAGGGCATGAGCCGGGAGCAGGCAGAAACATTCGCATTTCATGCAAGCCAGGGAGAGCAGCCCGGTGAGAAGGATACCGCAGCCTCCGGAGGCGTGAAGGCAGGGGCTGCCCAGGGGCGTTAAGTATGAGCAGGAAAGATTGGAATATTTCGTATTCTCAGGAGGAATGAAGCATGGGAAAGCCAACGGGATTTTTAGAATATGAACGGAAAAACGGGCCGGTTGTGGAAGAGAAGGAAAGAGTGAAGAATTTTCTGGAGTTTCACGGTCAGCTTACGGCACCGGAACAGAGCATTCAGGCAGCGCGCTGTATGGACTGCGGTGTGCCCTTCTGTCAGGCGGGCACGATGATCGCAGGGATGGCCTCCGGCTGTCCCCTGCACAATCTGGTGCCGGAAGTGAACGATCTGGTCTATCACGGAAATATGGAGCAGGCCTATGTCCGGCTCAGTCAGACACACAGCTTCCCGGAATTCACATCCCGTGTCTGTCCGGCACTCTGCGAGGCGGCCTGCACCTGCGGGCTTCATGCAGAGCCGGTGGCAACGAAGGAAAATGAGCGTGCGGTCATCGAGTATGCCTATGCAAATGATCTGGTTCATGAGATCACACCGGAGAACCGTACAGGAAAGAAGGTTGCGGTGGTGGGCAGCGGCCCGTCCGGACTGGCGGCGGCACAGCTTCTGAACCGCCGGGGGCATCAGGTGACAGTATATGAGAGAAATGACCGGATCGGCGGACTGCTTCGTTACGGGATCCCGAACATGAAACTGGACAAGAGAGTGATCGACCGGAGAATCGCGCTGATGGAGGAAGCGGGCGTTCGTTTCATCACGAATGCAAATGTGGGGAAGGACATTTCCCCGGAGGAACTGAAGGAAGAGTATGACAGCGTGATCCTTGCCTGTGGAGCATCCAATCCGCGTGATATCGCAGCTCCCGGACGGGAGGCGGAAGGAATCTTTTTTGCAGTGGATTTCCTCTCCAGGGTAACAAAAAGGCTTCTGGACAGTGATCTGACCGAGGTACCGTCGGAGCTGGCAGAAGGTAAGGATGTGATCGTCATCGGCGGCGGTGATACGGGAAATGACTGTGTCGGCACTTCCATCCGTCTGGGGGCGACAAGCGTGACCCAGCTGGAGATGATGCCGGAACCGCCGGCCTGCAGACTGGCATCCAATCCCTGGCCGGAGTGGCCCAGGGTGGGAAAGACGGATTACGGGCAGGAGGAAGCCATCTGGAAATTCGGAAAGGATCCCAGACGGTATCAGACAACCGTAAAAAGCTTTAATAAGGATGAAGAAGGAAAGCTCTGCAGCGTTACGGTGATCTCCCTGTCTGCGGAGCGGGATGAAGCTACAGGACGGATGCGGATGGTTCCGGTGGAAGGAACCGAGGAAGAGCTTCCCGCACAGCTGGTTCTGATCGCGGCAGGATTCCTGGGAAGCGAGAGCTATGTGACAGAGGCCTTTGATGTGGAGGTGGACGGACGCACCAATGTAAAGACCGGCCGTGGCTCCTATGCCACCAGTCAGCCGGGGATCTACACCGTGGGCGATATGCACCGGGGCCAGTCTCTTGTGGTCTGGGCCATCGCAGAGGGCAGAGCCGCCGCAAAGGAGGTAGACCGGGATCTGATGGGATATACAAATCTCTGATGGAGAACAGTGCCGCATCGGAAATCCGGGGACCGGAAATAATGGAAAGAAAGAGGTTTTCGGAACCGGAAAGTGGTGGTAAGATGATACCATGGTCAAAAGGCCGCGAATGGCGTGGACATTTTACGTGGCAAAATGACAGTAACCGTGAGGGTTGAGCAGCACGTTGTATACGAAGTGTGCGTGCTGCAGTATCATAAGACAGGATGAACAGAAAACAGGAATCGGATTTTTCAGGAAGCAGGTTTCGAAGTGAAAGCGAGGCGGATATGAAGAAGTACATTTTCGTAACAGGCGGAGTTGTATCAGGACTTGGAAAGGGAATCACTGCAGCATCCCTGGGTCGTCTTCTGAAGGCGAGAGGGCTGAAGGTGGCGGCGCAGAAGCTGGATCCCTACATCAATGTGGACCCCGGAACCATGAGCCCCTATCAGCATGGGGAGGTCTTCGTAACGGAGGACGGAGCGGAGACGGATCTGGATCTGGGGCACTATGAACGGTTCATCGATGAGAATCTGAACCAGTATTCCAACCTGACCTCCGGAAAGGTGTACTGGAATGTGCTGAACAAGGAGCGCCGGGGAGAATACCTGGGCTCCACGGTGCAGGTGATCCCCCACATCACAAATGAGATCAAGGAATTTGTATACCGCGTGGGACGTGAGTCTGACGCGGATATTGTGATTACGGAGATCGGAGGAACCATCGGTGATATCGAGTCCCAGCCCTTCCTGGAGGCAGTGCGGCAGATCTCACTGGAGGTGGGACGGCAGAACAGCCTTTTCATCCATGTGACTCTGGTGCCCTATCTCCATGGCTCGGATGAGCACAAATCCAAACCGACGCAGCATTCCGTGAAGGAGCTGCA
>CADBOW010000267.1 GCA_902796375.1 uncultured Lachnospiraceae bacterium
CGAAGGCGACACAGGTTCACCGGAAGTACAGGTAGCTATCCTGACAGCACGGATCAACGATCTGAATCAGCATTTTAAGGATCATCCCCATGATCATCACTCCAGAAGAGGACTTCTGAAGATGGTTGGTCAGCGTCGTAACATGCTTGCTTACCTGAAGGGTAAGGACATCAAGCGTTACAGAGAGATCGTTAAGCAGCTTGGCCTTAGAAAGTAATTTTGAAAGAGCAGCGTTCATCCGCTGCTCTTTTCTATTCAGGGGAATTATGGTATTCTGAAGAAGGCGTGTCAGCGTACAAAGAAGCATAAAAAGTGTTGAGGTATAAAATGGGAAAGATACAGGATATCACCGGCACCACCGGGGTGCTTGGGTTGATCGGGAATCCGGTGCGGCATACCATGTCGCCCCTGATCCACAATACCATATCCGAAGAAATGGGAAAGGATTTGCGTTATCTGCCCTTCCCCGTGGAAGAGGATGTGACGGCGGCTGTCAAAGGGGCCTATCATCTGGGGATTCTGGGACTGAATGTGACGGTTCCACATAAAACGGCTGTGATGGGGACGCTGTCGGAAATAGATGATGCAGCGAAAATGATCGGTGCGGTCAACACCCTGGTCCGTACGGAAAGAGGATATAAGGGCTATAATACAGATATGCCCGGCTTGGGTCGTGCTCTGAAACGCCGGGGCATCTCTCTGAAGGGACAGCAGGTGGTCATCCTGGGAGCCGGTGGGGCATCCCGGGCTGCCTGTGCTCTGGCCCTGACGGAGGGTGCGAAGGAAATCTATCTTCTGAACCGGACGAAGGAGCGGGCAGAGAAGCTGGCGGCGGAGATGACTGAGAAGGCAGATGCGCTGGCGGGCGAGAAGGCTGCACCCGGCAGGATCATTCCGCTGGCAGCCTCTGAATATGCCCGGGTTCCGCGAAATCCGTCCATTTTCATACAGTGCACTGCACTGGGGCTTCATGAAGGGGACGGACTTCTGATCGAGGATGACAATTTCTACCACATGGCGGAATATGGGTATGATCTGGTCTATAATCCTGCCGTGACTCCCTTTATGAGGAAACTGGAAAGCTTTATGATCCCGTGTGATAACGGGCTTACCATGCTGCTGTATCAGGGGATCATTGCCTACGAGCTCTGGACCGGAGTGTCGGTTCCGGATGAGCTGGCGGATAAAGTCCTGAACCGTATGGAACGCCGTCTCTATGGTGAGAATTACGTGCTTACAGGCTATATGGGCTGCGGAAAAAGCACCGTGGGCAAGGCACTGGCGGAAGCCCGGAGCATGGCGTTTCTGGATACGGATGCCATGATCGAGGAGGCTGAGGACTGCTCCATCCGTGAGATATTTGAGGAGCAGGGAGAAGAAGCCTTCCGCGATATGGAGACCGAGATGCTGAAGAGACTGTCGGCCACTGCGGTGAATACTGTGATCGCAACCGGTGGAGGTATCGTGCTTCGGCCCGAGAACCGAAGACTCCTGAAGGAGATCGGGCAGGTGATCTGGCTTTCCGCATCTCCGGAGGAAACCCTGCACCGGGTGAAGGAGGATACGGGAAGACCGCTTCTGGACAGTGCATCTGAGGCGGAGCTGGCGGAGAAGATCGAACGGATGCTTCGGGAACGGGGACCGGCTTACGGCGCTGCTGCGGACCGGGTGATCCATACCGACGGACGTGAGATCGCGGAGATCGTTAAGCTTATTTCCGGGGAATGATTTTGAAAAACGAAGGAATTACATACGAAGAAAAAAACATGGTTCTGATTCCCGAAGAAAAGATGTCAGACAGGAGCAATTCGGGATAGAACCGAAGGGAAAAAGAAGAAAAGTTATGTTAACAATCCGCTGATATGGGAACCGACCTCAGGGCCGGTTCCGGCGGGTTGTTTTTTGCTTGCCTATAATAGGAAGATATGGTAAAATTACAGAGATTGTTTTGGGGCGAACCCGAGACTACTGAAAAGACGGTCGCGCATGTGACCGGGACCTTCTTTTCAGTCGTTTCGGAACCTCAGAACGTCGAAAAAAATACGTAAGGAGATAGAAAATGTACAAGAAGTTTGAAATGGAGCTTGCCGGAAGAACTCTGCGTGTAGACGTGGACCGCGTGGGCAAGCAGGCAAATGGAGCAGTACTCATTCACTATGGTGATACGGTGGTTCTTTCTACCGCAACTGCTTCCAAGGAACCCAGAGAAGGGATTGATTTCTTCCCCCTTTCCGTAGAATACAATGAGAAAATGTATGCAGTCGGAAAGATCCCGGGAGGTTTCAACAAGCGTGAGGCTAAGCCGTCAGAGAATGCGATCCTGACCGATCGTGTCATTGACCGCCCCATGCGTCCGCTGTTCCCGAAGGATTACAGAAATGATGTTACACTTGATAACCTGGTGCTTTCCGTAGATCCGGAGTGCGCACCGGAGCTGACGGCCATGATCGGTACGGCCATCGCCGTATCCATCTCCGATATCCCCTTTGACGGCCCCTGCGCTACTACACAGGTTGGTCTTGTGGACGGAGAGCTGATCTTTAACCCGAACAGCACGCAGAACCTGAACTCCGATCTGAAGCTGACAGTAGCTTCCACCCGTGAGAAGGTCATCATGATCGAGGCCGGTGCAAATGAAGTACCGGAAGCAAAGATGCTGGAAGCAATCTTCGCAGCTCACAAGGTAAATCAGGAAGTTATCGCATTTATCGACAAGATCGTAGCTGAGGTTGGTAAGCCGAAGCACAGCTATAACAGCTATGCGATTCCGGAAGAGCTTTTCGCAGCCATCAAGGAGGTTGTTCCGCCGGAAGAGATGGAAGTGGCTGTATTTACGGATGACAAGCAGACACGTGAGAAGAACATTGACGACATCAAGGAGCGTCTGAAGGAGAAGTTCGCTGACAACGAAGAGTGGCTGGCACTTCTGGGAGACGCACTGTATCAGTACCAGAAGAAGACGGTTCGTAAGATGATCCTGAAGGATCACAAGCGTCCGGACGGACGTGCCATCAACGAGATCCGTCCTCTGGCAGCAGAGGTTGATCTGATCCCCCGTGTTCATGGTTCCGCCATGTTTACCAGAGGACAGACACAGATCTGCGACATCGTTACACTGGCTCCGCTTTCCGAAGCACAGAAGATCGACGGACTGGATCCGAATGTAACCTC
>CADBOW010000268.1 GCA_902796375.1 uncultured Lachnospiraceae bacterium
ACGGCCCCTGGTAAGCAGGGGTCGTTTTGGCTATATTCGATGACTTGGCTCTTGACTTCTGCCGGTCATTCATATACTCTTTTGTGTAGCCTTCGAAGGAGGAATGATTTAATCCCCCGCCCACTCAGGGTGGGGGATGTTGTTATGTTTAAGTAGGAATCAGATAGAAATGGCAAAGAAAAAAAAGAAGAAGAAAACAAATAGCAAAAATTCATATAAAAAAAATACCGCAAAGCCGGTTAGTACCACGGAGCCCATAACGACGGACGAAGCGCAGACACCGGAGGGGGCGGAGGAACCCACTCTGACTGAGAAAACCGCGAAACCGGAGAAGCAAGCGAAGTCGGAGGGACCCGCCCAATCGGAGGAACTCACAGAATCGGAAAAAACCACGGACCCGGAAGAACCGGAAAACTCCGAGGACGTAGAAGAATCCGCAAAGTCGGAAACGAATGCAACATCGGAAACGGATGCAAAACCGGAAAAGCCTTCAGATACAAAAAAGGATGACAGAAAGCAGAGGCTGATCATAGGTAGTCTGGCCATCTTCTTTGTGATCCTCGGCGCGGCCATCGCGATCTACCTCACAGCAGGGATCGATCACAGGAAATCATCCGTTTCCAAGGTGGACTCTTCTTCCGGAACCGATGCCCGGACGGATGCCGCATCCCGGGAGGCTTCGGAGACCGAACCCCGAACGGAGGGAAAGGATCTTTTTGCAGACAAACCTGATGAAACGGGTTCCGGCAAATGGGTCGAGGTTGCCGGTGGAGAACGGCAGTTTGAAGAGATTGACGGTACGATCCGGAAGAATGCCCTGTTCCGCTATGACGGAGATGCATATTACGTGGATGTGACCGGGAAAATGGTACGTGGAACCTTCACGGTTGCCGGACGCCTCCGACTCTTCGATGATGAAGGAAAGCTGGTGGAGACGGAAGGCTGGTCCCAGCAGGGAAGCGCCCGTTATTACGTGGATGAAAATATATCCGCCCTGGCCGGCGGCACCTATAAGATCGATGAGAAGCAGTATTACTTCGACAAGGAAGGTGCCCTGCAGACGGGATGGATCGATCTGGGAGACGGAAAATACTATTATACGGATGCGGAAGGAGCTATCCTGTGTGATCAGGATTTTACGGAGAAGGATGTCTGGTATCATGCGGAGCCGGATGGAACCGTATTCCTCGGGACACAGTATGAGAAGGCTCAGGAGTACAGAAGCGATACGAAATATCTGATCCTGGCAAATCTAAGTACCCAGAGGACCTCGGTATTTGAAGGGTCTCAGGGCAAATGGAAGCTCCTGCGGGAAATGATCGTGTCCTCGGGACTTCGGATCAATCCCACGCCGAAGGGCGAGTTCCGGACCTTGAGCCACACCCTGCATTTTGATAATTACGGTGTTCGTGCCTGGTACGCCACCGCATTTATCGGAGGCCTCTATCTGTTTCACAGTTCGCCCTATGAGATCGATTCGGAGCCTAAGGTCTGTACTGATCCGAGACTCGGTTATCCCACATCCCATGGCTGTATCCGTATGGCTCTGGAGGATGCGAAATGGATGCACGACAACCTTCCGCTGGGAACAAAAGTTGTAATTTATGAAAATGAATAGGAATCGGATACATTTTGTATGCATTTTCTCCGTATACTGATGTCGAAACATACATCAGACATGAGAGGAGAACCAAACATGAGAAAGAAAGGACTTGCACTGATCCTCGCACTGATGCTGGGTCTTACGGCATGCGGTACGGGAAAAGAGGACGAGGTTAAGGATTACGCAGGCTCCACCGAAACCGTTGGGACGGAGCAACCGGCAGGAACGGAACAGTCTGCTGCAGGAACTATACAGGCCGCTTCGGAAGCCGGTACACAGGCGAAGGAAGAAGCTAAGCCGAAGAACGGAAGAGACCTGATCGAACAGTTGGGCGGAGAGGATCTGACCTTCTCCGACACCTTCCAGGCGGGACAGATCCCGGGCAAATCAGAGATCAGCTACCATGTGAACAATACCACCACACTTCCTTCATATAAAGTAACTGAAATCCGGAAGGAGGATGTGAAGGAAGCGGAAATCGTGAAGGCACTCTTCGGAGATACCGCAAAAGAGATTCGCGGGAATGTCAGTAAGGCGGGACGGGATTCCGAGACCGTTGTCGAGGCCTGTGAGAATATGAACTATGAACATATAGGAGATTATCAGGAAGAGAATCCGCAGCAGGAATTTCTGGCATGGAAGGACGGAGACAGCTGCTACTGGCATACCTATGAAGGGACTTATCTCGGTATGGATTCTGAGCTCCTGGTGGGATATGACGAGGATTATTCGGCCATGATCCTGGCCTTCGGACCGAAGAACTGGGGAGATGCCATCGATCATCCGGAATGCACCGAAATACTGAGCCTCTACGGAACAGAGGTTCTGTACAGAGGAAATGAGGCAAAGGGGATTCCTGAAGTGGAGAAGGACATTTCCAGTATGGCCGATCCCGCGAACAAATGCACAAAAAGCCCGGAGGATCTGGCATCCCAGACATCCGCATTTCTCTCGGAACAGCTGCAGCTGAAGCTTCCGAATGAACCGCTGGAGCATAAAAATGCGGGAGATGATTCCGAAGCACAGATCCTGTTCTTCCCGGATACGGCCATGCAGTCGGAAAACCTTTCCGGAGCGGAGGTAAACGGATACAGAATATCCTTCCCGGTCACATTGGCAGGACAGGAATACTACTTTGATGAATTCTCCCAGAACCCCATTCCTTATTTGAATCAGGGAGAAATGATCGTGACGGACAAGGGTGTGATCAGCGGATATATGCAGCTCCGATTCAACTTCGAAGACCGTCTGACGGATCAGGTGGCGATCCTTCCCTTTGACAAGGCTATGACTGCAGTACAGGAAAATGTAGCTGCCGAGCTGGATACATCCAAGGTGCCCTCCCAGTCGGTGGAGCTGGATGAAGCATTCCTCCGGTATTATCCGGTTGAATCACCGGACAAGGCAAATGAGTATACCTACATTCCCGTCTGGTTCGTACCGATCCAGCGGTCCTCCGCCTATCGGTTCGCCTATTCCATAACCAACGCCATGGATGGAAGCCTGATCCACATTGGGTACATCGAGTGATCATTCTTCCCGGAATTCCTTCGGAAGCCGGGAGAGATCCAGAAGAGTTCCATTTTCGGTAATATAGTAGACGAATGATTCACTGCCGTCGTATTTTGTGAAGGTTACCTTCCAGAATATGGCGGCATATGTTTTGAAGGTGGTATCCACAGCCTTGTAGGGCGTGGCTTCCCAGGTGTACCAGTGCTGATATCTGGAGTCGATGGGGTATTCCAGGTGGACCACCTCATATTCCGTAAGGGACACATCCTTGTCGCTGGCTTCCTGGATCGTACTTTCCCAGTCTCCGTAAATGAGACTCAGCCGCTCCTGTTCCGTCAGCTGTCTGGAAATGTTCTTCACCAGAGCCTCGGAGGGGGCGGAGTAGTATTCCACGGGAACCGACATCACCTGTCCCACCTCATCCAGGGCTTCCTTTCGAACCAGATCTCCCGGAAGGAAGACGGCCACGGTGATGAAACCTGCCGTAAGAAGGAAGAGCAGTACGGAAATGATTTGATTTTTCACGGATCGTTGCTTCTGCATGCCTATTCCTCCTCCTGTTCCTTCGGCCTCGGGAAACGGACAGTGACGGTGGTTCCCTGACCGAGTTCACTTTCCAGCTCCAATGCGGCATCATGGCGCTGCAGGATCACGGACACCAGGGACATGCCCAGTCCGGCTCCTCCTGCGGCGCGGGTTCTGGATTTATCTACCATATAGAATTCATCAAATATTTTCTTCTGATCCTCTTCGGAGATACCGATGCCGTGATCCCGTACCACGAAGATATAGACGGAGTCGGATTCGGCATGGCCGGAGAATTCGATGGTATCCCCTTCTTTGGATGCCTTCCGCGCATTGTCGATCAGGTTGATGAACACGGTCTGAAGAAGCTGGGGATCTCCGGAGAGAGGAACCGGATCTGCAGACAGAGTCAGGGTGATCCCGGAGGATTTCAGAAGGGGTTCCATACTGGTCTGTACATTTTCCGCCAATGTGGCTGCGGAGAAGGAACGATGCTCGATGGGATGATCCTTCAGATAAAGCAGATCGAACAGCTTCATGGACATGGATTCCAGACGCTTGCCTTCCGAGAAGATATATCCCAGAGCCTGCTGCTGTTCTTCCTTGGAGAGGTCCATGGAACGCATGGTGTCGGCGTAGCCAATGATGCTGGTCATGGGGGTCTTGATCTCATGGGTGAAATCCGCCACGAACTGTTCCCGGCGGTGCACCATGTCATTCAGCTCATCCACGTGGGATTCGACAGAATCGGCCATGGAATTGAAGCCCTTCGCCAGCTGTCCCACCTCGTCGGAGGTCCGGATGGGAGAGCGGGCCGTATAGTCGCCGGAGGCAAAGGCCTCCGTGGTTTTGCTGAGTCGTTCCAGAGGTCCGGTCAGAAGCCGGGACAGGATCAGAAGCAGAAGTGTGGCTACCGCCAGAAGAACAAGGATGATCTGCCGGTAATCCCGGATGCTCTGGGAGAGCATTTCATGCTGTATGGTCACGTCCCGACGGGTGATGATATGCAGGGTGCTTCCCTCCAGAGGCGTATAGGAGGTTACGAAGAGATAGAGCCGGTCGCCTTCCTGCTGCAGCAGGCTGTTCTTCCGGGAGTCCTCCGCGTATTGGAATATGGATTCCGAGGGGGTGGTCTCCTCCGGATTGTCCAGATAGACATATTCGTCCTTGTAACGGATCAGCAGGGCTTCTTCCCCGGACAACATACTGCTGTATACGGATTCACCGATGGTGGCGAGACTTGCAGCCAGATCATAGGGCTTGGTGTTCAGTACATCCAGAAGGGAGTATTCCACGGAGGACTGGACCAGGTTGTTCTCCGCCACAGCGGACCGGATCTCCGAATCCATGCCTGTCCGGTAGCTTCGCTGCATCATAAGAAACCCCACGATCCCGGTCGTGAGGGAGAGCAGGACAAGATTCAGGATCAGTACCTTGGTACGAAATTTCATGTCTATTCCACCAGTCGATATCCGGTATTATATACCGATTTCAGATTTTCCTTCAGTGAGAGCTTCCGCCGGAGACGCTGCACATGAAGATCCAGCGTGCGGGTGTCGCCCATCCAGTCGGTTTCCCAGACGGTTTCATACAACCGGTCCCGATACAGCGTGATATTTACATTTCGAACGAACAGAACCAGAAGCTGGAATTCCTTCGGCGTCAGCTCGATCTGTTCCCCGTCCCGGGTCACGGAACGGTTTTCCACATCGATGGTCAGATCCTTGAAATGCAGCTCCTTTTCGGTTTTATGATACCGGCGAAGAACGATGTTGATCCGGGCCAGAAGCTCCACAACCTCAAAGGGCTTGACCAGGTAATCCTCCGCACCGGAGGTAAGCCCCCGCATGCGGTCGTCCAGGGAGGCCTTCGCCGTGAGAAAGATCACGGGGATCCCCATGGGACGGATGTATTCCATCAGCTCATATCCGTTGATCTCCGGCAGCATGATATCCAGCAGGATCAGATCGTAGGTATGATCCTCCAGAAGATCTGCGGCGGCCTTTCCGTCATAGACGGCAGTGCAGGTGTAGCCTGCCTTGGTCAGGTTCAGCCGGATCAGATCGGAGATCGGTTTTTCATCTTCGACGATAAGAATTTTTAACATGGCGTATCCTTTCGGAACTGGTTACCGTTGCGGTTCTCGAAACGCCAGATGGCGTTTCGGAACCTAAATTATATCATAAAGGTATCGCTTCTGATACACTTTTGATGCATTTTTATGTAGAATGATGTATTGAGGATGGGAGGGCTCTGTTGAAATGGAGTTTAAGTTACGAAGAAAACTGAGTGGTCTGATCATGGGGCTGATGCTGGTGGGACTCACCGGCTGCGGCGAAGGTCTGCAGGGGGAACTGGTTTCACCCCAGGTACCCATGCATTATGCCACGACTTTGAAAACCACCGATGTGGTCCGGGGAAATCTTACGCCTGAATTCCAGGCGAAACTCACATTACTGGATTTTGAACAGGACAGATACGGTTATACCGTAGAAGAATATGACCGCCTGATGAACGAGTATGAACTGGAAATGGTTCCCCTGTCTGTTGAGGTAGGAGATAAGGTGAAGGCGGGAGATGTGCTGTTGTCGTTTCATTCCAAGGCACTGGATGAACAGCTGAAGGAAAATGAAAAGGCTATCGGAGACGCCCAGCTGAAGATCGATCACCTGAAGCGCCTGGCGGCGCTGGATCCGGCGGAGGATCATACGGCGGAGATCGCCGAGCTGGAGAGGGAGATCCAGGTGGCACGACTTCGCATCTCGGATGTGAAGGATACCTATGATTCTCTGAATCTGGTTGCAAAGAATGACGGTTATGTCAGTGTGATCGACAGTATGCTCAGAACCAATTATGTGATTCCGGGAATCGATCTGATCCTGGTGGATCGGAGCGCAGGCGTCTATGTTACGGATTCCACGTCGGAATACACCTTCCGGAAGGGAGAGAAGTATACCGCGGAAACCGAGCTGGGACCGGTGGAACTGGAGGTTGTGGACCCGCCGGAGGGGAATCCGGGAACGAAGGTTTATTTCCGGCCGGTGAACACGGATGACAATCGGCCCATGAAGGAGCTGTGGCTGAAATTCCAGCTTCCGGAAATGAAGGATGTCTGCTACGTAAATGCACTGGCCGTCTTTAAGAAGGATGAGAGAACCTTCGTCTATGTGGTTTATGAGGATGAGACGAAACGGGCCGTGGATGTGGAACTTGGAGAGAAGGTCGGCACACAGTATATCATAAAGAAGGGTCTGGAAGGCGGAGAGAAGGTAGAGCTTCCGTGAGAAGGAACAGGAAGAGAACAGGAAGAGAACCGGAAACGGACCGACCGTTCTGCCGGGAACCCGTGGATTTTCAGGAAAGAGAATGAGAATACAATGTCAGGAAAGAACAGATTACATTTGAATCATGGAAAGCGATGGATCGCACTCCTGCTTACGGCGGGGCTGATGAGCTCCGTGCTTACATCCTGCGGCAGTGAAACGCCGGCAGAGAAGCCGGAGCTGATGGAGCCGGCGATCGTTACGGAATCCTGCCGCAAGGTGGAACGGAGAGATATCGGAGATATCAATTTCCTGAAGGGCGCCGTGGTCGCCAGAGGGTATCCGGTGTTCACGGATCATTCCATCGCCCTGGATGAGCTGCGTGTCAGCCCCGGGGATCATGTGGAGAAGGGAGATGTGATCGCCACCGGAAATACGGAATCCTATGATGAGGAGATCCGTTCCCTGGAGGCGGAAGCGGAGATGCAGCGCCGGATGCGGGCCGCATCCATCGTCATTTCCGAGAAAGAGGAACTGAAGCTGAGCTATAGGAAGGCAGCCTGTGAGAAGGTGGGCTACACGGATGAGGCTGAAGGATATGCCCAGCAGATGAAGATCGAGCAGGAGAACCGGAGATACCAGACAGCGGAGTATGACGCGGAGCTGGCGGAGATCAGCAAACAGCTGGCGGAGCTTCGGAAGAACAGGAGCAAGCTGGTCTTCACCGCACCTCACAGTGGCTATGTGACATTTCTGAAGGACATTTCCTCCGGAAATGGGGTGGAGGCCAATGAGAATATCGCGGTCATTTCCGACTATGATGATCTCTACATCGAAACCACAGAGAAGACTCTGGAGGATTATAAATACGGAAAATACGATGAGAAATACATACTGATGGGCGGCGTGAAGTATAAGGTGACCGAGGAGGAGTACACAGCTGCGGAACGGAGCTTCGCATCCATGCAGAAGCTGTATCCGCCGGTTCGTTTTCATGCAGAGGGCGTGAAGCTGGAAATGGGGACCACGCTGCTGATCTATTTCTCGGAGAAGAGCTGCACGAACGTGCTGGCGATCGGAAATGATTCGGTCTACCGGGAGGGAGATATCTCCTACTGTTATGTCCGGGCCGGCGCCGGTGATCGGGAACGGAGAGAGATCACGGTGGGAGAAAGGGATTCCCTCTATACGGAAATCCTGGCCGGACTGTCGGAGGGAGAGCAGGTTTACTATGAGAACAAATCCGTACTTCCCGTAAAGTATGAAGCATATGAAGTGGAGACGAAGGATTACGTGGAGGAGAGCCAGACTTCCATGGCTTCCCGACTGCTGACGGAGCATGAGGTCTACAATGCCGATCTTGGCGGCACCATATTGAAGGGTACTTCCTCCGGCGGAGAAGTGAAGAAGGGGGACGAGGTGCTTCTTCTCTCAGTTCACACTTCCAGGGCGGACCTGGCGGAGACGAGAAACCAGATCACCGGGATCGAGCAGGGACACACTGCCCAGCTGAAGCAATTCGACGCCCGGGAGAAGGAGGCAAAGGATGCCATCGAGGCTGCGAAGCATACCGTGATCCCGGAGATCAAGAAGGAAGAGGCGCCGCGGAAGGCTGCGGACGACCCGGAAGCAGAGACTTACACTACGAATGCCCCGAACGTAACGGACGCACCTGAGGTCGGAGTTGACGCAACGAACGCCTTGGAAGCAGAGACCGACGCCACGGAGGAGAAATCCGAGGAGGATGAGAAGAAAGAGAAGGATGCGATCCGCGACAGCCTCTATGTAAAGGAACAGATGGAGGCGGAGCTGGAGATCATCGCTCAGGAACGCAGTGTTGAGTCTGCGGAATATAACTACAACCTGTCGGAAGCAAAGAAGCTGCTGCAGGAGCAGTCGGTGGGCTCGGGAGACGGAGAGGTTTCCGTCCGGGCAGAACATGACGGGGAACTGGGAGTGTCTCATCTTGAAGCAGGAGGCGTTGTCTATAAAGGATCCTATCTGTTCTCGGTGAACTGGGCAGGGAAGAAGCTGATGCGTTTCTCCATGCAGAAGACCAGAGGGAAGGAGCCGGGTGCTGCGGCTGTTCCGGGACAGGAGATCGAGTTCCATACCGAAGACGGCAAGGTGGTGAAAGGAAAATGCGTAGCCGGCAACGGAGGGGATAAGAATTACCTCTTTACCCGGGACGGAAAGGAATATCTCACCCATTCCCAGGTCTATTCGGAAGGAATAGAACAGCAGTTTTTCGCGGAACTGGAGGATGATTCCGTCTTCGATGAAGGTAAGGCGGGAACCGTAAAATTCAAGGGAGTCATGATCCCCGGGGGGATCGTGGTTCCGGCCAAGGCCGTATATACCGAGGTGGACAAGGTAACACAGGAATCAGTTACATTTGTCTGGAAGGTGGACGGAGATGAGCTGGTGAAACAGCCGGTGGTCACCTATGAGGGAGAACTGGTGCATGAAAGGCTGATCCTGTCCGGGATCCAGCCGGGTGACAGGATCGCATTGGAGTAACCCGAAGAGAGGAGCAAGAACGTGCTGCGTTTCATTTTTACAAAGATCAGAAATAAATATAAGCTGTACATCGCTCTCCTGGTGGGTGTAATCGTCATGATCGCCGTATTCGGCGTGGTGATGCTGCTGCGAAAGGGATCCCTGGACCGGCTGATCCAAAGCGAGTTTGTAAACAGTTATGAGGAGAATAACCGATATCCGGCAGTGATCTCCAGAGTCGGTGAGGTCACATGGGACGGCAAGGGCAAAGCGGTGGATGTGATCCGAAGTGATTACGAGAGGTATGAGGCCTCCTGGGATAAGTATATCGGGGCCCCGACCCTCAGCCGCCAGCGGATGGCGTGGATGAAGGGAAGGATCAGCGAATTCTCCCTGCGGGGGGACGGCGGCCAGCTGGATATCGGCTATCTGGAAGAGGATTATACCGGACCGCATTTCCGGATGCTGGACGGACAGGGGATGAAGGATGCAGGTGACCTGCCGGAGAATCATTATCCCTGTCTGGTCAGTGCGCATACCGCCGATGTATATCATCTTGTGGTGGGTGAGACACTGACCATGAAGGGACTGGGGGGAGAAGCCCGTCCCGACATTTCCTTCGAGATCGTCGGCATCGCGGAGGAGGCCGGACTGGATGATTATTACTGGCAGAAGGGGCTGAATGAAAGCGGTATGATGGTTTTCATCCGGCCGGAGGATTTCAATACCATCGCTGAAAAGCATGGCATGAAGGATTTCTATTACGAGATCTTCACGCCCTATGATTACAGGGCATTTACCATAGAAAATGCGGATCTGACCGAGAACTATCTGAAGCAGTTCCGGGAGAAGGATGCGGATCTGGATGAGAATCTGTCCACTGCTTTTATTTCGGCCAGGCAGAAGCGTTCCTCCGTGAATGCGGTTCTGTATGCCATCACGGTTCCGCTGATCCTG
>CADBOW010000269.1 GCA_902796375.1 uncultured Lachnospiraceae bacterium
GCACAGAATCCGCTCCCGCAGCAACCGAGGCCGGCACAACCGCCGGTGCAGCAACCGAAGCCGCAACCCAGGCAGCAACCCAGGCAGCAGCTTCCGGCTCCTACACGGGAGACAAGTATGTCAACGCCGGAGCAGATTACACCATTAAGACAGCTGATCTTCCGGCAGACTACAAGCTGGTTCCCTATGACAAATTCACCGAAGGCTTCAAGGCTGTTGTAAAATACGAAGTCAGCTCCTACGAAGAGGTAGCTGCCGCATTCGGGGATGACGGAATCCGCATGGACGGCATCGTATATGAGGGATATGCATACTACGCATGGTATTCTGACAAGGACTCCACTACAGACCACAAGGTTTACGTCCTTGTAACCTTCAAGAAGGAAGGCGACAAGCTGAGCATGTACGGGTACTCCTCTGTGGGTATCGACGCAAACGACGTAAAGTAGGTATCATAGACATGGGACTGCCTGTCCCGAAAAAACCAGAAGCCGGTTCCGGTTTGGCAATGACTGATCTGCCAGACCGGAACCGGCTCTGTTTTTCTATAAATATTTCTCGATCACACTCTGGTCCACGACCTCTTTCCCCAGCAGGGTGATGGCCTTCTGCGGGCAGCGATTGATGCACCGGTAACACATGGCGCACCGGTCATGTGGCACCGCCTTCCCCTCTTCCACGGAAATGTTCTTCATGGGACACAGGCGTTCGCACACCCCACAGCCCACACATTTCTCCGGATCGATCTTCAGGTTCTTTGAGTATTCCTTCGTCATATGTCCGAAATACAGCCGCTGGCCGAAGAGTCCCGCCATCCGTGGAAGGAAGCCGATTCCTTCCTTTCTGGCCCGTCGTTCCTTCAGCAGCCGGGCAGCCTTCCGCGCCTTCTCTTCGGACTTACGGATGGTCTCCCTGTTCTGTTCCAGCGGATGCTTGAGCAGCTTCACATCTCCTATGCTGTCCGGCATCTTTGCATGCAGACTGCCGATGACCTTGGCGCCGCATTTCTCCAATTCCCGTGCCAGCATACCTGCGCCGTCGCCACTGAACAGCCCCTGGGTTGCGATGGCGAAGACGTACTTGCCATCCCAGATCTCCTTATGCTCATGAATATAATCCCGCACGATCTTCGGCACGGTACTGTACTGCACCGGATAGGAAAATGCCACAAGCTTCGCATTCTTCACCGCTTCCGCCGCGCCTTCATCCTCGATGGAATATACCTTCGTATCCGGATCATACTCGCTGCAGAAGCACTCCAGGATATATTTTGAATTTCCGGTTCCGCTGAAATAGATTCCTACCATGATATCTCACAACTCCTTTTTTATATGCTGAATGTTTTACCGATCCGCTCACGGATTGGCTTTCCGCTCCATGCCTTGGGGCGAGTAGTCTTCGATTTGTCGCTCAGCACAATGATACCACAAATGCTCCGCCGATTCATTTACATACGGTTAAGCTTCCATGAAAATTCGATAAACATCCGCCGTTTCCCCTTCGAACTCGAAGCTTCTTTCATACCCCCATAGGAATCCATCTGATCCAGCAGCTCGCTGCCGTTGATCGTCTTCTCCCGTCTGTTTTCATGATTTCTGTTGCGCTATACTTGGCTGGTTGGTACAATGATAGCAGGGAAAAATCATACCTTTGAGAGTGATTAAGGAAATCGTTCTCAAGCCCTCCCTGCGGTCGGGCACAGACACCAACGGTGTTTGTGGGTACATACGGTCCTCGAAATGCCTGATGGCGTTTCGGATCCCTAGAAAGGGGAACAGCATGAAGAAAAAAGAAACACTGGTCAATATCATCATGGCCGTCATCCTCTCGATTTGCATGGGTGCCCTGTTCACGTTTATCAACAGGAGTTCTGTGGATCCGGAGGCTCTGAAGAATATGCCGCCGGCACCGATTGCCTATCTGGTCAGAATTCTGGAATCGGTTACCGTCGGTGTGATCATATCGCTGATCATACCCATGGGAAAATGGGGATTCGCACTGGCCAAAAAGTTTGGTGCCAATCCACCGGGCATTAAATTCACACTGATCAATTCCATTCCGTTTTCACTGATCAATGCGATCCTGCTCAGCTTCATCTGCAGCTTTATCGGCATTGCCACCTCCTACGGTAACATCGCTGATCCCAACAAGCCATCGCTGGTCTCCATGTGGCTCGGCAACTGGATCAAGACGCTTCCGATCTCTATCGTAGTCGGTTACGTCCTGGCGATCATCATCTCACCCATTGTTGTGAAGGCTGTAGGTCTGGGGAAACCTCCTGCAGGTGCGCCCGGCGGTCCCGGCGGTCCTCCGGCAGGTGCACCCGGCGGTCCCGGCGGTCCTCCGAAAGGCGGTCCCGGTGGTCCCGGCGGTCCGAACGACAGAAATGCATAGCGTATATCACAAATTACACAAAAAGTGTGACAGCACGGCAGCGACATGATCCTCGCGCCGAAAGCTGTCACACTTTTCGTTTAACCATAGGGTCGATGTTTGTTCATCCCACACTGTTTTGTTCAAGCTTCTCCATGGGATAGCGTATTACTTTACGATAGAGAAGCCAGCTAAGCCCCAGGATGAGCAGGATTATCACGGGATTCAGGAGATGCCTGTATCCATCCGGAAGCAGCATAGCTCCCATGCCGGGGAGGATCAAAACAAATCCGCCCAACAGGCTGAGACCCGAAGCAGCACTCTGCTTCACCACCTCCGTGGCATTCTCCCATTGGAACTTCGGAAATTTCAGATTGAGGAACAGACCGAACAGGACCGCAAAGGGAATGCCGGCCAGCGGAATGAGGATCAGCCACAGGCGATCCGCAAAGCTCGCCCGTACGGTGAACAGCAGGATCACCTCCATCAGTCCGTAAACCGGAGCAAGAAGGATCAGGTTAAACAGGGCCTTTGCTCCAAGGATTTCCTTCGCCGAAAGCGGCAGTGACCTGGGGATCCACCAGTTCTTTCCCTCCATGGAAATGGAGCAGGAGGAAATGCTCATCATACTGAAGAAACCACCCAGCAGATAAGGAAGTGCCGCATCCGCATGGATCATGGGCAGGTCTGCAAAGGGCTTTGAAAGATCCATAAATGCCATGGCCACAGCAATCCCTATGGCCAGTACCGGACCCACAATGGTATTTGCAACGTAGATCCCGGAGGAGAAATATCTTGCTGCCTCCTTCTTCACCAGCGCCTTCATTACAGACTGTTCAGCCAAATGTTCCAGC
>CADBOW010000270.1 GCA_902796375.1 uncultured Lachnospiraceae bacterium
AAGGGAACGATGGTGGTCCAGGGATCCACACGCTTGATCGCACCTTTTCCGACAATCCTGAAGTTTCTCTCAACGTCAGAGTTCCTCACCTTGCTTTTGCTGCTGTTCTCTGACTTGATCACTGTCTTTATTTCACTTTGAGTTTCCTGTTTCTTCGCGCTCATAGAGCATACTCCTTTCCTTCACTAAAAACTTTATTTGCCACGATCCGGTATTTCGGATCGATCGCTGCAAGCTCTTCAATATCATCGATTTCGATAATCTCATCTCTGCGCATTTCCCGAATGCCCAGCTGATACTCCTCCGGGTGGCAGAACATAACCACATCATCCCAGTAGATATCGCGGTTTCTCTTCTCCTCAAACTCCAGTTCCAGATGGCTCTTCAGCCGTGCTCCGTCTTCCCGGTTCCACCGACTGATGCTGAACAGCTGCCAGCCATGACTGCCTCCTGTTCTGGAACACCCGGTTACGATCCCTTCATCGTTTACGGTCATCAGCCATTCTTCCGTGGGCTGATCCGTCCAGACTGCATTGTAGCCGGAGCGATCAAATTCCGGTGCGAGAACCTCAGGATCATAAATGATCTGATCTCCGTCCAGGATGATACAGTCCTCCAGGTGATCCCTGACCATATACAGGGAGGAAATGTTGTTGCAGGTGTCGTAGTACGGATTGTGGATCAGTACCACCCCTTCATATTCCCTTGTAAGAGTCAGAAAACGTTCCTGCTTATAACCGACTACAACATAAATCTCATAGATCCCGTTTTTATGAAGCGCCTCGATCACTGTATCGATCATTCGCACTCCGTTGACCCGGACCATCGGCTTGGGGGTATTCAGCGTCACCGGATACATACGTTCTCCGCGACCTGCCGCCATGATTATAGCTCTCTTAACTCTGTTCATCCTACATACGCTCCTTTGCATACCGGTAAAAATCCTTCGCGTACCGGTACTGCCGCAAACTGTATTCCCCGAATTCAACCCCCAGCTGTCTCTTATATTCACACCAGTTGCTCCAAAGCATTCCGCAGGCCGCCACGTAACAGTAGATCTTGGTACGTACGGCGTCAGTACATTTTCCTTCGAAGTAAATATCGAGTAAGTGATCTATCTTCTCCTTCGAATACAGGCTGTAGATCGAAAACATCGCCAGATCCACATGCGGATCCTGCATCCCCGAGTATTCCCAGTCGGTCAGCTGCAGCACCTCTTCGCCGTTCTTCTGATGGAACAGGAAGTTATCCGGAACCGCATCGATATGGGTCAGACTCCAGCTCTTCGGCTGCTTGTCTATGTATTCCTTCAGTTCAAACACACCGGCCTTTGTTTTCGGATAGTCCCTGTAAATGGACGGTGCTCCGTTCCACAGTGTTTCGTAGAAACTGATCTGACGAAAAATGTCAAAGGTGTGCGGAACCTGAAGATTCATCTCGTGAAAGGTACGAAGCCGTTTCATACATAGCTTCAGATCCTCTTCATTCTCCGGATCACAGCTTCGGACACCCTCCAGAAAGGCTGTGATCTTATATCCACTGTCTGGATTTATGTAAACTGGATCATCGCAGAACCCCAATCCGCTGATCGCCCGGAAGACCGCTGCTTCTTCCTGGCGATTGATCAGCTGATCGGTACCTTCTCCCGGGATACGCATGATGTATTTCATGCCCTTCACCCGGAAGAGGAAGGACCGGTTGGTCATACCCTTCTTCAGCATGGAGATGTCTGTGATCTCCTGCGGTTCTATGTCAAATACTCTGGCGATCGTGTCGATCGCGTCCGAAGAAAGATGTCCGGATCCGGAATCCAGATCCCGGAGCTGCTCGTAGGTGTTGATCTCGATCACTCCGTCGGAGGAGATCACCCTGGCGGGAATCCTCATCCGATCCTTTCCTTCTTCAAACAGGGATTCCTCCCAGAAGAGATTATCATAACGCGCATCCCGGCTCATTTCACGGATCCGCTCTCTGACCATCTTCCAGTCATCTTCCGTCAGATAGCTGATCCCAACCATTCTCTGACCCCGCAGCATATCCTCCGGATCTCCCGGAACCGGTATGCGGTCTGAGATCATATGCGGCGCGTCCACTTCATTTTCATTTTTCTTTCCCTGTGCCTTATTTCCGACACGTACGATTTCTTCCTTCCGGTTCACACGGACGCCGGATTCGGGATCAGCCGCATCCGCCATCATATACCAGGAAGTGATCTCGTGACTCCGGAACGGATTCTCCTCGCACCAGAGATCGCAGGGAACGATGTAAACATTTCCGGGCAGATCCAGGACACAGGCCAGGGAATGGAGATTATTCTTTCCTGCATATTCCTTGTTGATCACCAGACGAACATTGAAATCATCGATCAGATACTCAAATTCGTCCTTCAGAAATCCGGCAACCACCGTAATATCCGTGATCCCTGCTTCCTGCAGCTGACGGATCAGACGCTCGATCAGGCGCTCCCCCTTCACTTCCAGCATCGCCTTCGGTGTGGTGAGATTGATCGGTACCATTCGCATGCCAAAGCCTGCCGCAAGGATCACTGCCCGTTTCGGGCTGTTCCCTGCCAGAAGCTGTTCCGTTTTTTCCGTCACCTTATAATCCGTCGTAAGATATCCTTCATCCTTCAGATTTTTCAGAGACTTGTTGATGATTCCCAGCGACCGGCCCGACTGTTCCGCCAGTATACGCTGATTCTGAAAAGGATGCTCTGCAAGGAGATTCAGGATGTCCGCCTCTTGTTTGTTCATAAAAATCATTCTCCTAAAATTTCGTGAACAACATCATCTTTTGTTATTATACTCTTGTTCACTGAAATGTCAAGGGTTATTTTTCGTGAACAAAACACGTTATATTTTTCGTGAACAAGCACCGGGCAGGTCGCGCCTGCCGGCTTGGTCGATTCGACGCTTAACGCAGGTCGCGCCTCCCGGCT
>CADBOW010000271.1 GCA_902796375.1 uncultured Lachnospiraceae bacterium
CGTGTCAACGATTACATTGCAGAATGTAGGAACGAGGTATACAATGATGTACAAAACGGTTTTATGTTACGGAGATTCCAACACCTACGGTTACAATCCGAAGACCGGCATGCGTTACCCGCCGGATGTCCGGTGGACCGGGAGGCTTCAGGCCCTGCTGGGTTCGGACTATCATGTGGTTCAGGAAGGCTGTAACGGCAGAACCACGATATTTGACGACCCGCTGGAGGGCTGGAAGAACGGAATGGATTATCTGAAGCCCTGTCTGAATTCACACAAGCCGGTGGATATCGTGATCCTGATGCTGGGATCCAACGATCTGAAAGAGACTTTTCACGCGTCCGCGCAGGAGATCGCAGCCGGAGCGGGAGAGCTGGTTAAGGTGATCCGGGAATTCACAGAAGAGAAGCAGGGGTTTATCCCCAGGATCCTTCTGGTTTCTCCGGCGAAGATCGGAGATGGGATCGCGGATTCTCCCTTCTACGGACGATTCTACGAAAATGCCATCGCCCGTTCCGGAGAATTTCCGGTCTGGTATCGCCGGGTGGCGGAGACCTACGGGTGTGAGTTTGTGAACGCGGCGGAATATGTGGGGACATCGCCTCTGGATTCGTTACATTTCACGGAAGAGGGGCATGAGATACTGGCGAAGGTTCTGGCTGAGGCTGTAAAACAGGATGGATCGAAATAAAGATTGAACAGAACATAAGAAAAGGTAAAGGAGATGGAGGTTAAGCAGCAATGAGATGGAGAAGTGGTTTAGTTGGACTGGTGGGGGATATAATCGCGAAAAAGGAACAGGACGCTGAGGCGGAAAGAAGCAGAGAGGCAATATTTGCCGGTACCGTAATGCGCGCCAATAATTATCCGGGGCAGGGGTATCAGGATTCTTCCATGGGTATGGAGATGCCCGGCATGACGCCTCAGGGGATCACATTGGACCATGCGGTGCAGGAGTCTCTGAATTATGCACTGGAGCTTGCTTCCAGGATCGAAAGCCCGGAGGAGGACGCACTTCGTCCGGATGATCAACTGCGAAAGGATTATCTTACATTTTTAGGATATCTGCACGATCCTGCCCATGCGGATCCTGTGCATCAGGTGGCCATGGTCAATTCCGTTCTGAAAATGAACATGCCGCCTCAGACCTTCTTTCAGTTCCGAAATGATAACAGCCTGGATCCGGAGTTTCCGAATCAGATTCCCCAGTCGCTGAAATATTATGTGCAGGATGATATGTCGGGAGGCTCCAGACCCATCAACTCCGGGATCAGCATGTCCCGCTTCCTGGTAAATACATTCCGGGATCTGGGCCAGGCCTATGTCTCTTTCGGCGGACTGAGTGAGCTGAAAATGCGTCGACTCACGGAGTATATCTGCATGTTGAATGACTATCTGAAGGAAAATAACCTGTTCCACACCATGGATCCCTATCGGAAGGGCGGAAACGGAAATCCCTACTTCGGACTTCCGGTTTCAAAGGATGTGCTGGATGACGCCGAGCTCCAGATGCAGGGCGCAGATATTTCAAAGGGAATCGATATGCCGGGCTCGAAGGGGATCGACATGCCGGCGTCGAAGAGTATCGATATGCCGAAATCTCATGAGAATGTAAGACAGGCACTGGGGGATCCGGACAGCGTGAGCAGCGGTGACGGACTCGGCCTGGGTGAACGGGGCGGCTTCAGCCTCGGAGGCAAAGATGACTACGACTACGGCGGAGGAGGCAGACTCAGTCTTGCAGACCGTGACGACTCGCCCCTTGGAAGTGGCGGACTCAGCCTTGCGGATCGTGATGACTCGTCCTTTGGAAGTGGCGGACTCAGCCTTGCGGACCGTGACGACTCGCCGCTTGGAGGAGGCGGACTCAGCCTTGCGGACCGTGATGACTCGCCCCTTGGGAGTGGCGGACTCAGTCTTGCAGACCGGGATGAGTCATCCTTCGGAGGCGGCGGACTTAGCCTGGGAGAACGGGAATAACAGGAATCGTCATTTAGAATGAGGCTTCGTCTCATTTGCGAAATAGACAAATCCATAATCATGCAGCATCTTGAAATAATTTGAGATGCGCGGATAGAGGGGCTCAGCTTCGTCACCGAAGCGGGCCCCTAACTGTTTTCCGATTTCGTAGATGGAGGTTTTTCCGTCGATCAGAGGATAGATGAAGCTCCCCATTTTCTCCAGATGGATCTGGGACACTTTGGGCTTCTTCATGAGCTTCTGTGCGGCCCGGTTGAACAGGCCTTTGTTCTCACGGAAGATCGTGACCATTCCATCCTCGTCCGCCTGCCACTGATAGTCCTCGCAGCGGACGGGGATGTAGTCAAGGTAATTTACGGAGGGTCCTTTCTTTTTACTCATTGATCATTCTCCGATTCCTTTTTCTCCGGGTCCTTCCCGGTGGCGCCCTCTTCCGGGAGCTTCTTCTGGTTCTTCATGCAGTAGAATGTGATGAAGGCGATGATCAGGAGGAGAGCGATGACGCCGCCGATGGTTCCTACATTGAAATGCTCACTGATGTCTATGGTCTTGTCCAGACCGGTGACAGTGACCACAGCCAGCAGGATACCGATCAGACCTTCACCGGCGATCATACCGGAGCTGAACAGAATGCCCGTGCTGGCATTTTCATCCTTACGTCTCTTCCGGTCCACAAACCAGCGGATGATACCGCCGATCATGATGGTCACGCTGAGCTCCAGGGGGAGATAGAGACCGATGGCTACGGGAAGAACGGGAATGCCGAGAAGCTCCACGGCCACAGCGGCGAAGATGCCGATGAAGACCAGAGACCAGGGAAGATTTCCGTTCATTACGCCCTCCACGATCATTTTCATCAGGGTTGCCTGCGGTGCGGCCAGCTCGGGGGTTCCGAAACCCCAGGCGTTGTCCAGAAGGAGCATGACGCCGCCGATGGAAAGCGCGGCGAAAAGTACGCCGATCAGCTCGCCGATCTGCTGCTTCCTGGGGGTGGCGCCCAGAAGGAATCCGGTCTTCAGATCCTGAGAGGTATCTCCGGCCATGGCGGCAATGATGGCGATGATGGCGCCGATGGAGATGGCACTGATCATTCCGCTGGGACCGGTATTTCCGGTCAGCTTCAGCATAAATGTGGAGAAGAGCAGGGTGGCGATGGTCATGCCGGAGACCGGGTTATTGGTTCCGCCCACGATACCCACCATTCGGGAGGATACGGCGCCGAAGAAGAAACCGAATATGGCGATCATGATGGCGCCTCCCAGAGAAACCGGGATCTGCGGCATAAGCCAGATCACCAGGATGACTGCAATGACGCCGCCGATCACGAATTTCAGACTCAGATTCTGCTCCGTCCGTTTCGTTCCGCCTGCGGTCGCAGACCGCATGCCCTTTACGGCACCTGTGAAGGTGCGGAAGATCATGGGGAGTGTTTTCACGAGACTGATGATTCCTCCGGCAGCTACCATTCCCGCACCGATGTAACGGATGTAGGAACTCCAGATCGCACTGGCACCTCCTTCCTTGAACATCTCGGAGATGGTTACGGTTCCCGGATACAGCACGGTGCTTTCACCGAAAATGGAGATGGCGGGAATAAATACAAACCAGCCCAGGATACCGCCTGCCAGCATGTAGGTGGCGATTTTGGGACCGATGATATAACCGACACCGATCAGCGCCGGATAGAGCTCGGTGGAAAGTTCGGTTTTCAGGGCATTGATCTTAATCGTAATGACGGAGGGAATGATCTTCAGACCGTCTACGAGGAATTTCAGGATGGCCGCGAAGCCCATACCGAAGAAGACGGTCTTTGCGCTGGTTCCACCTTCTTCGCCGGCCAGAAGCACCTCGGCACATGCAGTACCCTCAGGATAGGGAAGAGAAGCATGTTCCTTCACGATAAGTGCATTTCTCAGTGGGATCATGAACAGAACTCCCAGTACACCGCCGCAGAGCGCGATCAG
>CADBOW010000272.1 GCA_902796375.1 uncultured Lachnospiraceae bacterium
GATCTGCCTGCCCAACTGCTTCGGGTCCGTCAGCTTGATCACCTTAAGAAGCGCATTCTTGATAACGGAATACGCAAGACCGGCGGAGATATCCTCTACCGATGCGCCCTCCTTCTGCGCCTGCTTCACCTTGGAATTCATGAATACGGTACAGCGGGATCCCAGATCGATGGGAGTCTTTGCCGTAAGAGCAATCTCGGCAAAATCATGCACCTCATAGTCCAGCGACCGGGCAAAGGTTTCGATGAAGGAACCGCAGCCGGAGGAGCAGGACTCGTTCAGCATGACATTGTCCACCACGCCGTTTTTGATCTTGATACATTTCATATCCTGACCGCCGATATCCAGAATGGTATCTACTTCCGGATCAAAGAAGGCGGCAGCGGTATAGTGAGCGATGGTTTCCACCTCGCCGTAGTCCAGGTTCATGGCGGATTTCAGAAGCGCTTCGCCGTAACCGGTGGAGCAGCTGCCTGCGATCTTCGCCGTATCGGGAAGGAGAGAGTAGATCTCCTTCAGAGCCCGGATGGTGGTTTTCACCGGACTTCCGTTGTTGTTGGAATAAAAATCATAGAGAAGTTCCCCGCGCTCACCGATCACCGCCAGCTTTGTGGTGGTGGAGCCGGCATCGATGCCGAGGAATACATTTCCCTGATAGGACTTCAGATCGCCGCGCCGTACATGATAGGAGTGCTGGCGCTCACGGAACTCTGCCAGCTCCGCCTCATTTCGGAAGAGAGGATCCAGACGGCTCACCTCAACCTCGATCTTCAGATCGTCATTCAGCTTACCGGCCAGTGCGGTAAGACTTACGGTCTTTGCTTCATCTGCGTGCAGGGCAGCACCGATGGCTGCGAAAAGGTGCGAATTCTCCAGAAGGATCGCATGCTCCTCGTCCAGGTTCAGGGTGCGGATAAAGCATTCACGCAGCTGATCCAGGAAATGCAGCGGCCCCCCCAGAAATGCAACATGCCCCCGGATGGGCTTCCCGCAGGCCAGGCCGGAAATGGTCTGATTTACCACGGCCTGGAAGATGGAAACCGAAAGATTCGGCTTCGTAGCACCCTCATTGATCAGGGGCTGGATATCCGTCTTGGCAAATACACCGCAGCGTGCGGCGATGGGATATACGGTATCATAGGTTTTTGCATACTCATTGAGACCGGATGCATCCGTCATGAGAAGAGCGGCCATCTGGTCGATAAAGGAGCCTGTACCGCCGGCGCAGACAGAATTCATACGCTGTTCGATCCCGCTCCGGGAGAAATAAATGATCTTCGCATCCTCGCCGCCCAGCTCGATGGCCACATCCGTTTGAGGAGCGGATTCCTCCAGGGCACTGGATACGCAGACCACCTCCTGCTCGAAGGGGACATTGATCACCTTGGCCAGAGCCAGTCCGCCGGAACCGGTAATGTCCGGCGCCACTTCACAGTCACCCACCGTTTCGATGGCATGCTCCAGAAGCTCCCGCAGAGTTTCCTTGATCCGTGCGAAGTGTCTTTGGTATTCAGAAAACAGTAAATTGTGATTCTCATCCAGAACGGCTACCTTTACGGTAGTGGATCCGATATCAATCCCTAAGCGCTTCATAGTACTCCTTTTCAGGTCCGAATTTATTACATTTTGTCCGGATTCGGACGATTCGGGTGTGATAAACCGAAATAACATTATATATGAAATGATTTGTAAACTCAAGGACAGAATCATTTATTTTACAACATTTCATTATATCCCGGCTGCTTATTGAGTTTCAGGCCGGAATATAGTATAATGCATGATTGGGTATGCCCTGGAAGGGCAAATGGATGACAGGAGCGTTTTCTCAATGAAATTTATGGACAAACTGGAACGAAAGATAGGAAAGTATGCAATCCCGCATCTGCCACTGATCATGACGGGAATCTTCATAGCCGGATACATCTTCCGGTATTTCTTTGAATCCTTTTATCCGAAGCTGACGCTGGATCCCCTGTATATTGTAGAGGGGCACGAATACTGGCGGCTGATCTCATGGATCTTCACGGTTCCCTTTGAGCTTTCGGACACCCTGAGCATGATTCTGGCTCCGGTCTGTCTCTATTTTTATTATTTTGTCGGTTCATCATTGGAGCGGGTCTGGGGAAGACTTGCTCTGAATATGTATGTTTTCTCGGAGATCATTCTCACGGATCTTGCCGTGGTCATAGTATATCTCATCACAAAGGAACCGAATTATGCCTTTTATTATCTGCCCACCACGCGATATATGCTGCTTTCCATGTTCCTGGCCATGGCGGTGATCTTCAAGGAGGAGGTCGTTCTCTTCGCCCTCGTTGTCCCCATGAAAATGAAGTGGATGGCGGTTGTGGATGCGGTCTTCATGCTGTATGAGTTTATCAAGTATCCGTTCCTGTACTGGAGAGTGATCATCATCACCTGTGTTGTGACCTTCGGTATCTTCTGGCTGATCAACCGGAACCGTACCGGCAGGAGCATCTCCCAGATCCGGCGGAGCCGGCGGTTCAAGAAGGCCGTGCGGGAAGGCCGGGTCAGCAATGAAGGAGAGGAGTCCATGTCCCGGAGCGGTCATGGGAAGGTGATCACCATGCGTCCCAGCGGAAAGGGACCGATCCATCGGTGCACGATCTGCGGCAGGACCGAGCAGGATAATCCGGATCTGGAATTCCGTTACTGTTCCAAATGTGCTGGAAATCATGAATACTGCAGTGATCATATCTTCTCGCATGTGCATATTGAAGAGTAGGGGAGAACGGAAGTGGAAACGATAAAGATCGAAAAAGAGGCGAAGATCCTGCTGACGGACCTGGCAGCGGACCGGGATCCGGAAGAAGGACGGAAGCGGTACGTGGGAATGCTGGCTGCGGCATTTTCCTCCTATTCCCTGATCAAGCTCTCGCTGAACTATTTCACACTCTGTGAAATGGAACAGGAAGCGGAGGAGGACAGGGATGGCGGAAGAAGCGATGATTTCTGGAGCCTGCAGAGTGCTGTCCTGGGAATCCTCTCCGATACACCGGGGAAGGATGAGGAGAAGCTCCGGGCTCTGAGGGATACCATCACCTCCCGGATGAAGGTGCTTACCGCATTTACGGATTTTTTTGAACAGCATGAGTATATATTAAATCGGAAGGAAGCCGGGTTGACCGGAGGGGTGGAGCAGGTTTCGCCGCAGCAGCTGGCGGAGGAGGCCCTGTCCTATGTCTTCTCGGATCCGGATAAAATGGTTGTGAATACCAGGATCCAGTCGGTGGTGGAACAGCTGCCGGTGCGGATCACAAAGCAGCGGTTCTATGATATCCTGTCGGAATCCATCGCTCTGTATCAGGGCGGGGAGCAAAGATCCGCAAGGGATTTTGTTCAGTCCGTAAAGGATGCGGCGCTGCTGGAGCTTCCGGAGGGCTTTGAAACCCGGTACCCGGAGCTGAAACGAAGATATGACCTGTTTGACTGTGTGGCCTATAAGGACCTGGGAGAGACGGA
>CADBOW010000273.1 GCA_902796375.1 uncultured Lachnospiraceae bacterium
CAAGGGCGGTGCCGCAGGCGGCGGATATTCCCAGGTGGTTCCCATGGAGAAGCTGAACCTGCATTTTACAGGTGACTTCCATGCCATTACCAGTGCCAACAACCTTCTGGCAGCAGCACTGGATAATCATCTTCAGCAGGGAAATCAGCTGGGGATCGATCCGAAGCGCATCATCTGGAAGCGCTGCCTGGATATGAACGACCGCGCACTTCGAAATATCGTGATCGGTATGGGAAAGAGAGTGGACGGCGTGGTCCGGGAGGATCATTTCATCATAACGGTTGCTACGGAGGTTATGGCCATCCTCTGTCTGGCAGAGGACATCTTCGATCTTCAGGATCGTCTGTCCAGGATTCTGGTGGCCTATACCTATGAGGGTAAGCCGGTAACAGCAGCTGATCTGAAATGTGTGGGCGCCATGACGGTTCTTCTGAAGGACGCCATCCGTCCGAATCTGATCCAGACCCTGGAGCATACGCCGGCCATCGTTCACGGCGGCCCATTTGCAAATATCGCACATGGCTGCAACTCGGTCCGGGCTACGAAGACCGCGCTCCGCTGTGCGGATATTGTAGTGACCGAGGCGGGCTTCGGTGCGGATCTGGGTGCTGAGAAGTTCCTGGATATCAAGTGCCGTCTGGCCGGATTGAAGCCGGATGCTGCGGTTCTTGTGGCTACGGTGCGGGCATTGAAATACAACGGTGGAATCCCCAAGGATCAGCTTTCTGAGGAGAATCTGGAGGCACTGGAGAAGGGTATCTGCAATCTCGGAAAGCATATCGAGAACCTGCAGAAGTTCGGGCTTCCTCTGGTTGTTACCCTGAACCGCTTTGTATCGGACACGGATGCAGAGATCGAGTTCATCCGGAAGTACTGTGAAGAACGGGGCTGTAAGCTTACCGTGTCAGAGGTCTGGGCCAAGGGTGGCGAAGGCGGTGCCGAGCTGGCAGCAGAGGTGCTGAATTTGCTGGAGAATGAGGAAAGCAAGTATCATCCGATCTATGACACAGCCCTTTCCCTGGAGAAGAAGATTGAGACCATCGCCACCGAGATTTACGGGGCGAAGAATGTGGAATACAGTCCGGAGGCAAAGAAGGCGCTTTCGGAGATCACGGAGCTGGGTTATGGACAGCTTCCGGTCTGCATGGCGAAGACACAGTATTCCCTGTCGGATGATCCGAAGCTTCTGGGACGCCCGGAAGACTTCACTGTAAATATCCGTGAGGCTTATGTGTCTGCAGGAGCAGGATTTGTGGTGGCCATCGCAGGATCCATCATGACCATGCCGGGACTTCCGAAGGTACCTGCAGCTGAGCGGATCGGGATCGACGAGGAAGGCAGGACCGTGGGACTGTTCTAAGAAAAATGAAAACAGGACTGCAGGAAAAGGCATACGACTGAAAACGACAGATAAGGAAGTAAACAACATATAGATGAGAGAATAAACAATATTTCGGTTAGAAAGGCGGATAGTATGGCAGAGATCATTGATGGAAAGAAGATATCACAGGAGATCAAGGATGAGGTTCGTGACAAGGTTGCGATCCTGAAGGAGGATGGGATCGAGGTGACACTGGCTGTCATCCTGGTAGGTAACGATCCGGCCTCCGGTGTCTATGTAAATAATAAGAAGAAGGCCTGCGAATATACAGGCATCAAGTCATTATCCTATGAGCTTCCGGAGGATACAAAGGAAGAGGATCTTCTGAAGCTGATCGATGATCTGAATCAGGATAATTCCGTGGACGGGATCCTGGTACAGCTTCCCCTTCCGAAGCAGATCAATGAGGATCGTGTGATCCGTCGGATATCACCGGATAAGGATGTGGACGGGTTCCATCCGGAAAGCGTGGGACGGCTTTCCATCGGAGAGCGGGGATTCGTATCCTGTACCCCTGCCGGCATTATAGAGCTTCTGAAGAGAAGTGATGTTGAGATCGACGGAAAGGAATGCGTCGTGATCGGCAGGAGCAATATCGTGGGGAAACCCATGGGAATGCTGCTGCTCCGTGAGAGCGGAACCGTGACCATCTGCCATTCCCATACGAAGGATCTGAAGGAAGTGACAAAACGTGCGGATATCCTGGTTGTGGCCATCGGGAAACCGAAAATGATCGATGGCTCCTACATAAAGGAGGGGGCTACCGTGATCGATGTGGGAATCCATCGTCTGGAAGGCAAGAAGCTCTGCGGAGACTGTGATTATGATTCCTGCGCAGAGGTCGCTGGAAAGATCACACCCGTACCGGGCGGCGTAGGCCCCATGACCATCGCAATGCTTATGGTAAATTCATATCAGGCATCCCTGATGCACCACGGCCGTATGTAATCGACTTGGAGAAGAACAGGAACGTATGGAACATTCTGCTGAAAATAAAACTGAAGACTTTAAGGTGGCTCTGATCTCGTTGGGCTGTGACAAGAATACGGTGGACAGTGAGGAAATGCTGGGTATTCTCGCGTCCCGCGGATATCAGCTGGTGGAGCTTCCGGAGGATGCGGATGCGGCGGTGGTCAATACCTGCTGTTTCATCGGCGATGCCATGGAAGAGAGTATCAATACCCTGTTTGAGGTTGCCGCCTATAAGCAGGAATCCGGTTTGAAGTATCTGATTGCGGCCGGCTGTCTGGCGGAGCGATATAAGGATGAGATCCGGAAGGAGATCCCGGAGGTGGATGCATTTCTTGGGACCACCGGATTCACGAAGATCGCCGATGTACTGGATCAGCTGCGGGCGGGCGAAGAACAGATCGCAGTATTCCCGGACGTGAACCGGCTGACAGAGGAAAGCCCCCGGAAGATCATGAACCGTCCGTATACGGACTACCTGAAGATCGCCGAAGGCTGTGATAAAAAATGCACCTATTGCGCCATTCCGAAATTCCGCGGAAATTATCGGAGCGTTCCCATGGAGCGCCTGGTAAAAACGGCGGAGCATCTGGTGGAAGAAGGCGTACGGGAGCTGATCCTGGTGGCTCAGGAAACCACGGTCTACGGTGTGGATCTGTATGGAGAGAAGAAACTGCCGGAGCTGCTGCGGCGTCTGGCGAAGATTGAGGATCTGCAGTGGATCCGTCTGCTGTACTGTTATCCGGAGGAGATCAGCGATGAACTGATCCGGACCATGAAGGAAGAACCCAAGGTGCTGCATTATATCGATATGCCGTTGCAGCATACGGAGGACCGGGTGCTCCAGAGGATGGGCCGCCGTCTTACGAAGGCATCCCTGTATGAGCTTGTGGATCGACTGAGACAGGAAATCCCGGATATCACGCTGAGGACCACTCTGATCACCGGGTTCCCGGGGGAGACGGAGGAGGAGCATAAAGCTCTGATGGAGACGCTGGATCAGCTGGAATTTGACCGGCTTGGTGTATTTACCTATTCCCGTGAAGAGGGGACCATCGCGGCGGATATGCCGGATCAGATCCCGGAAGAGACCAAGATCAGATATCGGGACGAGATCATGGAGCTGCAGCAGGAGATTTCACTGGATAAAAATGAGTCTCTGGTGGGGAATACGATGGATGTTATGATCGAAGGCTATATTCCGGAGGATGACGTGTATGTTGCACGATCCTACAGGGATGCGCCGGAGGTTGACGGTATGGTATTCCTGAATGCGGATCGTGAGTACATGTCCGGTACGATCCTGCCGGTCAGGATCACTGGTGCCGCAGAGTACGATCTGGTGGCGGAGCCCCTGGAATGACATGCATTTGAGCGGGGCGAAGGTCCCTTATACAAGTAAAAATGAGCTCGAAAAATGTTGTGTTTGCTTTTTCCTGATGAAAAGCGTATAATTTATCATGCGTTTTAACGAGCTAAAGGAGTAAAGAGATGAATTTACCTAATAAACTGACCGTGATTCGTGTCATAATGATTCCGGTATTCGTTGTATTTATGTTGGTACCAAGCATACCCGGCGCTAAGTGGTATGCCCTTACATTTTTCTGTCTTGCCTCCGTTACGGATTTCTTTGACGGATATCTGGCAAGAAAGAACAATCTTGTTACGGATTTCGGTAAGTTCATGGATCCGCTGGCAGACAAGCTTCTGATCTGTTCTGCGATCATTGCACTTTGCAGTAATGGTCGTTTCCCGGCATGGATTGTGATCATCATCATTGCACGTGAGTTTACCATCAGCGGCTTCCGCCTGATTGCATCCGACAACGGGCGTGTCATCGCAGCCAGTATATGGGGCAAGGTAAAGACCGTAGTTCAGATGTTTACGGTAATCCTGCTGATCTGTGATTTCAATGATGTTACGGGAACCGGTGAGACAGGAAGCGGCGGCGTCTATATCGCAGAGCAGATCCTGATCTATCTGGCACTGGCACTTACCGTGATCTCACTGATCGAATATATCGTGAAGAATAAGGATGTTATTTCATCCTTTAAATAGCATTCAGCCCTGCAGAAGGGGATTGAGAAGCGGCTTCGGACCTGCATTTTATGCGGAGAAGAGGCCGCTTCTTTCTTACTGTTTACCCATCTTGGGAATTCCTCTGAAAATTCCTCTGAAAATTCCTTCATTTTCAAGTTGAAAAGCGGAGACAAAAGTACTAAAATATACTAGGCGAAAATTGGGCTTTATGAAAGAAAGCTCTAAATTATTTATACAAATGGAGGACTAGAGATGAGCGAAAACC
>CADBOW010000274.1 GCA_902796375.1 uncultured Lachnospiraceae bacterium
CATCGTCCGGGCATATCCTGAAGCAGGACCGAAAACCGGCCCGCTGAAGGGACACGGAAAGCGTATAGGCGATACTGTTATAGATCCCGCCCTCCGGAAGCGGCTGCCCCGGCTCCCGGAGTTCGGTTCCCGTAGACAGAATAGCCACCCGAAGCGGTCTTATCACCGTCACCTGGGAAATCCCCAGACTTGCCAGGATTCCCGCCTCAACCCTTCCGATCCTTCGACCGGCGGAAAGCACCGTCTGGCCGGCCATGATATCCTCTCCCACCCTGCAGTAGTTGGTATAGGGCGTGACCTCCTTATATAGTTTCACTCTGGTTTCTCCGTAATCCGTATCCTCCTGGCGAACCACGGAGTCATATCCTTCCGGCACTGGAGCTCCAGTCATGATCCGGACCGCCGTCAGACTCTCCGGCAGATCGTCTCTCCCGCTCCCATAGGGAACACCCGCCAGACTTTCTCCCATCACCGCAAGCTCCACCGGTTTCTCCGGAGATGCCCCGGCCGTATCCTCCGCTCTTACGGCATATCCGTCCATAGCGGATTTCGGAAAGGAGGGCACGGAAATGCCTGCCATCACTTCTTCCGCAAGGATCCGCCCGCCGGCTTCCCACAGAGATATCCTCTCGCTTTCCTTACAGGGCTTTACACAGCCCGCAAAGAGCGCTGTCGCCTCTTCCAGCTCCATAGGTCGTTTCTCTTCCATATCTGTCCCTGCTCCACCTGTCTCAAAAACAGTTTAAGAAACGGCTCCGGAGAACCGAAGCCGTTCCAATGTTACATTTTCTCAATATTTACAGCACATACCTTGTATTCCGGGATTCTTGCGAATTCATCCAACGCGGCATTTGTCAGCACATTCACCGGTGAATCCGGGAAATGGAAGGGCATCCAGGTTTCGCCCTCCGATACCTTCCTGCCGACTCTTGCGTTCGCCGTAATGGTCCCCCGCCGACTGGTGACACGGATCCGCTCGCCGTTTTTGATCCCCAGACGATCCGCATCCTTGTAATTCACCTCGATGAAGCCCTCTCCGGAGATCTTCATCAGACCCGGAGCCCGGGAGGTCATGGCTGCCGCATTATACTGATACAGGATACGTCCTGTAGTCAGAATAAACGGATAGCTTTCATCCGGAAGCTCCTGGGAAGGCTTATAAACAGCCGGATAAAACAGTGCGCGTCCACGTGCAGGCTTGCCCACATGCATGATGGGCGTTCCGGCATGGGTTTTATCCTTGCAGGGCCACTGCAGGCTCTCGCCAGCATCCAGTCTCGCAAATGAGATTCCCGCGAAGCTCGGTGTCACGGTAGCGATCTCATCCATGATCTCAGCAGCAGTAACATGCTTCTGGGGATAACCCATGGCATTCATAAGATCGATCAGGATATCCGTATCCAGACGCATATCTCCTTCCACCGTAACGGCGGTCCGGATCCGCTGTACGCGGCGCTCCGTATTTGTAAATGTTCCTTCCTTCTCCGCATAGCTGCGTCCGGGCAGGATCACATCCGCATACTTGGCGGTTTCCGTCATGAAGAGTTCCTGAACCACGAAGAATTCCAGACTCTCCAATGCATGCCTGATATGCTCCGTATCCGGATCCGTAACGATGGGATCCTCACCGAAAATATACAGACCTTTGATCTTACCTTCGATGGCTGCCGGAAATACCTCTGTAGCCTTCAGACCCGGATTCGGACTTAAGGGCACGCCCCAGGCCTTCTCAAACTTCTCCCGTACCTCCGGAAGATGAACCTTCTGATATCCGGGATAATCTGTCGGCTGAGCCCCCATATCGCAGGCTCCCTGCACATTGTTCTGTCCGCGAAGCGGATTTACTCCGCAGCCGCTCCGGCCCAGCTTTCCGCAGAGCAAAGCCATGTTGGACAGGCTCATAACGCCCTCGGTACCGGTGGAATGCTCTGTAACACCCAGACAGTAAATGATGGGCGCCTTCTTCGCCGTAGCATACATTCTGGCAGCTTCCACCAGCTTGCTGGGATCGATGTGGCAGATCTCGCCCACCTTGTCCGGCGTATAATCCTTCACCAGCTCCTTCAGCTTCTCGAAGTCCTCGGTAAAATTCTCGATATAATCGTGATCGATCAGATCCTCCGCGATCATCACATGCATCATTCCGTTTGCGAAGGCCACATTGGTTCCCGGACGGAGCTTCAAATGGATATCCGCATATTGTGTCAGTCCGATGGACCGGGGATCCACTACGATCAGCCGGGTGCCCTTCTGAACTGCCTGACGGATCTGCATGCCGACAACCGGATGTGCTTCCTCCGGATTGGAGCCCACCAGAAGAATGGTATCCACATCATGTGTGATATCATAGATGGGATTCGTCATGGCTCCGGATCCCAGCGTCTTTGCCAGACCCGCTACGGTAGCGGAATGGCAGACACGGGCGCAGTTATCTGTATTATTGGTTCCGAAGCAGGTACGTACCATCTTCTGAACCATATAAATATCCTCATTTGCGGAACGTGAGCAGGCAAAGCCGGCCAGCGCATCCCCGCCGTACTTCTCCTTCAGCTCCATAAATCGTTTTGCAACCAGAGAGATCGCCTCATCCCAGGATGCCGGTTCAAATTCGCCGGTGTCCGGATTCTTGATGAGCGGTGTCCGGATACGATCCGGTGAGTTGACGAAATCAAAGCTTCCCGAACGTCCCTTGACACAAAGCAGTCCATGGTTGGAGGGTCCGTCGGCCGCCTCCACATTCACGATCTCATTTCCCCTTACCACCAGATAGAACTGACATCCGGTAGCACAATGGGGACATGTGGTGAGCACCTTCCTGGTTTCCCAGCTGCGGTAGTTCTCCTGCCGTTTCAGGGACAGCGCACCGGTGGGACATACAGCGGCACAGTTTCCACAGCTTTCACAGCCGGAGGCCTTCCATCCCTCTCCGAAGGGTGCCTCCACCGTATGGAACACACCGGTCCTTCCGCTCTTCAGTGTTCCGTTCCCGGCCGCCCGGTGGCAGACGCTGATACAGCGCTGACAATGAATACATTTGCTTGGATCATAGGAAATGTACGGGTTCTCCGTCAGCTTCGGAAGCTTCTTCTCTATCTTGCGGCGGGATCCCAGATATTCCGTATCCTGAATCCCATATTCATTACACAAGCGCTGGAGATCACACTGTCCGTTCTTCGGACAGTTCATACAGTCTACGCTGTGATTGGAAAGGATCAGCCGCAGCATTTCCTTTCTGTATTCTGTCAGCTTCTCGGATTCGGTTCTGATCACCATACCTTCAGCCACCTTGGTACGGCAGGCTGCAAAGAGATTGGAGTAGCCCTCGATCTCCACCATACACATACGACAGGAGCCGATGTCACTGTAATCCTTCAGATGGCAGAGGGTCGGAATCTCGATCCCGACCTGCTTGCAGAAGTTGATGATCTTAACACCCTCTTCCGCTTCATACCGCTTTCCGTTGATCGTTATCGTTACCATGCGCATCTCCCCCCTTCCATGGTTCCACAGCCGAAGTGATCACATCTGAGACATCTTCCAGATTCTCTTTCTGCTTCCTCCGGTGTCATGGGGATCTCCACATGATCGAAATCATCCCGCCGTTCAAATGCATCTCTCTCCTCGATCTCCGCACGTCCGGTGGGAATACATTTGTTCGGCATGGCCGCAGGCACCTCTGCCTCACATACGATCTTATGATGATAACCAAGATATTCATCAATATTGTGAGCAGCCACCTGACCTGCAGCTATGGCATTGATCGCCGTGGAAGGTCCTGTCACACAGTCCCCGCCGGCGAAGAAGCCTTCTGTTCCGTCCACAGAACAGGATTCATCTGCCAGGATCCGTCCGCGTTCCGTGGGAATGCCGGCCTTTCCGAAATCCTCCACATCACAGCGCTGCCCGACACCCATGATCAGGTAATCACACTTGAAACGATAAGGATAGGCACTGGAGTGCTCCGTGGTGACAAATCCGAAATTATCATACTCGCCCACGATCTCCGGCTGCAGCCATACGGCCGCGATCCTCTCCGGATCCTCCTTATCCTCTTCCAGATTCAGGAAGGACAGCAGGGTCCGGAAACGGACATCCTCCTGCATTGCGCTCTCGATCTCGGACTCCAGAGCGGTATAATCGTCCCGCTTCCGGGTGAATACATTTACAGTCTTTGCATGCAGACGGACAGCGGTTCTTGCGGCATCCATAGCCACATTTCCTCCGCCGATCAGAACCACACGCTTATCGGTAAGATCTATCTTCTCGCCATTTGCCACAGCCTGCAGGAAATCTGCTGCCGGGATCACATTTTTCGCATTTGCATTCTCCACCGGCATCCGGTTTCCCAGCTGAGCTCCCAGGCCCAGATAGACCGCATCATATTTCTCTTTCAATTCCTCCACAGTGATATCCCGGCCGATCTTCGTATTCAGATGCACCTCTATATCGCCGGCAGAGAGGATGGCTTTGATATCCTCGTCCAGGCGCGCCTTCGGAAGACGGTACTCGGGAATGCCGTACCGAAGCATACCGCCCAGTTTTTCATGCTCATCATAAACCACTACCTTATGACCCATCAGCGCCAGGAAATATGCCGCTGTCAGTCCGGAAGGACCTCCGCCTACCACGCCTACGGTCTTCCCGGTCTTCACATTTGCGGGAGGCGTCTTCACCTGATCCGCCGCCACCTGGTCCACAGCATATTTCTTCAGTCCGCGGATATTGATGGGCTGGTCGATGATTGCTCTTCTGCACTTCTTCTCGCAGGGATGCTCACACACCATGGCGCAGGCTGTCGGGAAAGGATTCCTGTCCCGGATGATATTGATGGCACCTGCGTAGTCTCCCTTCCTGATCAACGCAACATATCCCGGAACATCCACATGCGCCGGGCACAGAGTCATACAGGGAACGGTCTGACCCGATCCCGGTACGCATCTTTTATTCTTTATATGACTTTCATATTCATCCGCAAATTCCGTCAGACTGTCAAGAACAGTGTTCGCAGCAACAACTCCCACCGCACAGTCTGCCGTTTCGGAAATCATTCTGCAGAGAGTCTCCAGCTTCTCCAGGGTCTCTTCCGTGGCATCTCCGTTCAGGATATCCCGCAGCATACGTTCCGCTTCCACCAGACCGTCCCGGCAGGGAACGCATTTCCCGCATGACTGGTTCATGGACATCTGAAGAATCGAACGATACATAACCAGAGGGCACATTCCCGGCGGGTAGGATGTCATTCTCGAGCGAAACTTGTTCAGAGCAACATCCATGCGATCGTTCATATTACCCTTCTTCGCCAGCTTCCTTGTCATCTTTCCTCCTCCTGTAACCTAAATATTCTTCGTGATCGTGAGAATATTATGGCCATCCTTATATTCATATTTCATATTGTCCATACTCTTCTTCACCATGAAGATACCCAGTCCTCCGATCTGACGCTCGGCAGCGGACAGGGTGATGTCCGGATCCTTCTTCTCCAACGGATCATACGGAACTCCATGATCGATAAATGTAAGCTCGATCGCCAGAGGATCCGACTTCACTTCGGCACGGATCGTAGCCGGCCCGCCGTTCGGAGCATACGCATAATGAGCTATATTTACAAAGATCTCTTCAACAGCTATATCCACCTGCATCTGAACCTTCATGGGACAGTCCATCTGCTCCAGCTGCTCGTCCACAAAGGCCAGCACCTGATGAAGATTTTCAATCTTTGCTTCGAGTTCCAATTCTTTCATACGCTATCCTCCCCTGCCCTATGGTCTTCTCCGGAAACCAAAGGGCCGACCTGTGTCATACATAACAGTTTCTACAATACAACGCCATAGATTATTCTATCATTTTTTGAACTCCTTGTCATCCGATATCATGCAAGTCATCCCATGAGAAGAGCTTCTTTTGCTTCTTTCGGGCACGCCTCACGAACCTCCGGTTCATGACACAGAGTCTTCCGTGACACAAAGCCGTCGGTTCATAAAACAAAAAACCTGCATCACTGCAGGTTTTTTGCATAAACGTATTCCCTATTCAATCGTAAGAATATCAGAAAATCCTGTAACTTCAAAAACTTCCATGATTTCCTCGCTGACATTCTTCACAACCATCTCACCCTGCTTATTCATAGTTTTCTGTGCAGAGAGAAGCACACGGAGTCCTGCAGATGAAATATAATCAAGCGCAGCCAGATCAAAGGTAAGATTCTCTACCCCGTCCAGCGATTCCTTCAATTCCTTCTCCAGGTCAGGAGATGTTGTAGTATCCAATCTTCCCTCCAGCGCTATAACAAGGTTGTTTCCGTCTTGATTTTTCGAAATAGTCATTTTTTGCTACTCCTTTCCTAATACATCAGTCGAGCATGATTATATCATGAATTTCTGATTATTTCCATGCAAAATAGAATTTTTTTGTTTTTTTTTCAAAACCAGGCATTCGGCTTTTCGTTTTTTGGGATATATGCTATACTGACTCTTATGAAGAAAGACATCTATTACGGAAAAAAAGTACTGATCACAGGCGCTTCCAGCGGAATCGGCAAAGCCATCGCTCTTCTTTTCTGCGCCAACGGATATCATGTAACCGGCGTATCAAGAAGCTGCAGAGAAGGAACGCGGCATTTTGACGGAGGCGGTTCTCTTACCATGCGTCGGATGGACGTTACGAAGAGCTCGTCGATCCAGCATGTGGTACGGGATCTGCCTGAGATCGATATCGCCGTCTTTGCAGCCGGCATGGGGGTCGCAGGCTCCATCGAGGACACTCCCATAGAATATGCCCGTCAGCAGATGGACGTAAACTACTTCGGAACCCTCCGCTGCTGCAAGGCCGTTCTTCCCATCATGCGGCAGAACGGACATGGTCTTATCCTGGTGATCGGCTCCGTAGGCGGACGGATCTCCATTCCCATGCAGAGTCATTATTCCTCCAGCAAATTTGCCCTGGAGGCTCTGGTGGACGCACTTCGGATCGAAGCCGCGCCCTATAATATCAAGGCCTGCCTCATCGAACCCGGTGATACCAGAACCGGTTTCACATCGAAACGGAAGACCTATTATAAACCGGATTCCCCGTACAATGATGCAGTACAGCATGCAGTCGGTCAGATGGAGAAGGACGAGATGAACGGTGACTCACCTTTCCTTGTTGCCAGGATTGCTCTGGCTCTCTCCTATCGTAAGAATCCGCCGGCCCGGGTTACTGCCGGACTGAAATACAAGGCGATCGTCAAGCTGACGGATCTGGTTCCGGACCGCATCCGGGAAGCTCTGGTCAGCTCCATCTATATGTCATCCTGACCTACTCCGGTCTTTCATCTGTCAGATCTCCGTCCTCTTTCAGCGAGACCTGATACTCCGGCATATCCGAAGCTGGCCTGAAGATACCCGTCAGGAAGTCCTTATCTCTGGCAAACACCTCTCTGAAATCCCGATCAAACTGTCCGCTGTATCGGACGTACTTTGCAGCATATCCGTCCACCTCCATACCCATGGCGTCTGCCAGATAGAGTGCCCGGTACAGATGATATTTCTGTGTCACAATGGTCATCCGCCGCACATGAAACAGGTGATAGGCCCGATATACACTCTCATAGGTGGATACTCCGTAATGATCCAGATAAATATCGGAAGACGGAATCCCCTCTGAGACCAGATACGCCTTCATGTTCCAAACCTCGTTATAATACTCTCCCGCATGATCACCGCTGACCAGGATCTTCTGAGGAGAAGCCTTATACAGCTCCACCGCAGCATCCAGCCTGTCCTTCAGCATCTGACTCGGACTTCCGTCCGGATGAACGCTGCATCCCAGAACCATGATGCAGTCCAGATCCTTCTTGTCTTCATCCTTCCACTCTTCCAGTGTTTTGATGGATCCCCCTTCGGATAATACAATAAACAGATTCACAGCCAGGGTTCCCAGCAGAAAAACCGCACAAATCACAGCCATGACGGTCAGCGTGATCCTCATGGCCTTTTTTATCTTTTGTCTTTTCATTCTATACGTCTCCGTCCGCATCAATGGTTCTTCGTATCTCTTCCATCTCCGCGTCCATTTTTGCAAGTGTATCAGCGCAGATCTTTAATTTCGCCACCACGCTCTCCGGATCTCTCAGAGTCTTCTTATACTTCAGCTTATGATCCACACTCGCCCAGAAATCCATGGCTATGGTCCGGAACTGGACCTCGACCCGCATATGACGCTTTCCCTGGGACAGGAAAATGGGAATGTCGATCAGAAGATGCAGCGAACGGTATCCGTTGGATTTGGGATTTTTGATATAATCCTTTCTGGAGATCAGAAGCACATCATCCTGCTCCACCAGAAGCTCCGCAAGACTGTACAGGTCCTCCTGAAAGGAACAGATCACACGGATCCCCGCTATGTCCGTCATTTCCTGCTCCATATCTTCCACCGTAAGCGGGATACCCCGGCGAAGCATTTTCTCCACGATACTCTCCGGCTTCTTCAAACGGCTTTCTATGGATTCAAACGGATTTCTGTCATACTGGAGAGAAAACTCCGCATTCAGTACATTCAGCTTCGTCTGGATCTCCATGATCGCACAACGATAATACGTCATCAGCCGCACAAAATCATCACTTCTGGAAATGGTCTTCGCAAGCTCCTCCACCCTTTCAGAAGTAACTGTTAATTCTTCGCTCATTTCTCTCCTCTCCCTACATCCGGCGGAAGTTCTGATTCCTGTATTCCTTCGGTGTCACGCCGCTGACCTTCTTAAATACACTGATAAAATAGCTATGGGATGAAAACCCGAGATCCGTGGCGATCTCTATGCTGGTCTTATCCGAATAGCGAAGCAGCGCCATAGCTTCCTCCACCCTCTTATTCCGTATGTATTCACTGATGGATAAGCCGGTCTCCTTACGGAACAGCTTGGAAAGATAGGTCTCATTCAGTTTGACATGCTCCGCCAGCTGCTCCATGGTGATCTTGTCATGCAGGTGCTGTCCGATATAATCCATACATTTCACCACCTGTTTGGAATGGACCCCGTTCTTCTGCTTCTGGGCCATCACCTTCGCATACCGCATGATCATATCACTCTGAAATTCACGCACCTCCTCCGGAGTCGACAGCTTGTCCGCCTTCTGGATGAAGGTATCGCTCATTTTATAGGCTTCCTCCTGGGGAAGTCCATGGCTGATACAAACCCGGGTGATCATGGCCGTCATCGAGACAAAATGGTACATCGCATTCCGAAGCGGATTTTCCGACAGAATACCGCGTTCTCTCGCGTCCGGTGCCGGTTTCCCCTTCCGATATGCCTCGATCTGATCCGCCTTCCCCTCTGCGATCAGGGTATACAGTCCCATCTCTCCCTCAAACGCAGGGTGTTTTGTATCATCTTCTCTTTCAAGGAACAGGTTCTTCGCAAAGTCCGCATTAATGTCAGCCATTTTTGCCTCCTTTCCGGAAAAAGATGCAACGATTTTCTTACAAACCACATAATTATTGTATAACAGATACAGGTTTTGCGCTATACTTAATTTACTTCTTCCGAAAGGAAACCATTCACATGCCCCCTGTTAAAGGAGATTTCCCTTAATCTTCTTTAATCATTAAATATTTTAACCTTCACTAACGTAAACGGATGAATCTGCAAAGACTCATCCGTTTACCCCTTTTTATCCCCAATTTCAGATCGTCACCGTAAAGTTTAACATACCGTTCTTATAGTGTACCGCAATCTTTCCCTTGAACAGCTCCGCAAAATGCTGTGCCATGGAAAGGCCGATCCCGAAGCCCTTCTTCTCGCTGTTATGGGATTCATCCGCCCGATAGAAACGATCGAAGAACTTGCTGTAATCCACGCCCGCCTGCTCCGGATAGGTATTGGACACCGTCAGCACCGAGCTGTGCATTTTCTGTTCCAGGGTGATCAGCACCTGTCCGCCCTCGGTGCAGTACTTTACCGCATTATCCACCAGTATGGATACCAGCTCCCGGAGACCCGCCGGATCCGCCTTGACATATCTGTCCTTCGCGATCCTGGTTTCATACTGCAGATTATTCTTCTCAGCCAGAACACGGAATTCCGCACTCACCTTTTCCACCACCTCGGTGAAGGATACATTTGTCAGTGTGACCTCGTCCCGCTCCTGCATTTTGGAAAGAGTGATCAGATGAGAGATCAGTTCGCTCATCCGCTGGATCTGCTGCATGGTGCTTTCCGTCCATTCATTTTTGCCTTCCATCATCTCCATCACCTCCGTATTGGCGGAAATGATGGCCAGCGGAGTCTTCAGCTCATGACCGGCGTTGGTAATGAACATCTTCTGCTTCTCCATATTCTTGACGATGGGGGCCACGGCATGCTTCGAAAAGATCGAAAGAAGCAGCAGGAGCAGCAGCATGGAGCAGAGTCCGATGTAAACCGCCACCAGCATGAACTGCCGCATGCTGTGCAGCTGTCTGGTGCAGTCCAGAAGAACGCAAAGGGTGTTTCCGTATCCCAGATCCGTCTTCTGATAGGCAAATGTACTCTTCTCATCATACAGAAAGCCTTCCTCCGATTGCCGCTGAAGCGCCCGGTTCACATACTTTCTCGCATCGCCGTCGGAAATGACACTGACATGTCCGCGATCCAGCTCCAGAACATTTCCGTCCTGATTGACAACCGCAGAAAAGAAACGGAGTGAATACAGAGCTTCATCCGTAAGGATCGCTTCTCCGACGATGGACCGGTATTCCAGCTGTCCCGGAAGCATTCCTCCGTTCTCGGAGATCTCGGACATCAGGGAAAAGATCTCTACCCTGGAATTGTAGTAGCTGACACCCACCACAAATCCCAGAACGATCAGGAGCACAAGAAACATGGAGCCGGAGGAGATCAATATGAATTTGAGTTTCAGTTTTCGGATCATATCAGTACCTCCTTCTCTCTTACTCCGTTTCCGTCTGTCTCCTTACTGTTCTTCCTTCACAGATTCCAGACGGAAGGGTCCGTCCTCTCCGCCTCGAATGGTTCGATTCGCTTCCACCGCATCCAGTTTGCTTTTAAGGTAGGACACATACACCCATACCACCTGTCCGTCGGCTTCCTCATTCTGCCAGACATGGGCAAGGATCTCCTCTACCGAGAATTCCTTCTCCGGGTTCGCCATCATGTATTCCAGCAGACGTGCTTCCTTCTTGGCCAGCCGGATCGAATTCTCACCCTTCAGCTCCTGCTGTTCCACATCCAGCGTCACATTTCCCACATGAAGCTGTTTCGGAGTATAATTCCCCGCTCTTCGGGTAAGTGAACGAAGCCGTGCCAGCAGCTCAGCCATCTGGAAGGGCTTCGGCAGATAATCATCCGCTCCCGCATCCAGTCCCCGGATCCGGTCGTCCAGCTCCGACTTGGCAGTCAGCATGATCACCGGAGTGGTATTTCCTTCCCTGCGAAGGGTCTCCAGCGCAGTGATCCCATCCATCTTCGGCATCATGATATCAAAGACGCACACATCATAAACATGCTGTCTGGCGGCTTCCACCGCGGCTTCTCCGTCGTAGACCGCATCCACCTCATATCCGCCCTTCACCTGCAGAACGGTGGCTACCGCATGGGAAAGAGCCTTTTCATCTTCCGCTAAAAGTATTCGCATATTTTCCCCCGCTCATCAACTGTTCCGGATCAGATTCCGGATCGTTTCCATGGAAATGTCACAGGAAGCCAGCTCGTCTGCGCAGCGTTTCAGCTCAGCCTGTATCAGTTCCCTGTTCTTGATATCTCTCTTGTAACTCATTTTGTGTTCCAGACTTGCCCAGGAATCCATGGCGATGGTCCGCAGCTGCAGCTCCGCAAAGAAATTCCCCGGAACATTTCCCTCCACATCCTCAAACCCGGTCTGTACCACCAGGATCAGATGATAGCTGCGATAGCCGTTGGGCTTCGCATGCCGGATGTAATCCTTCTCCTCATAGATCGAAATTCCCGGAAGCTTCCGGATATGATCCCGGATCCCATAGATATCATCCCGAAACGCACAGACGATCCGAAGTCCGATGGCATCCTGCATTTCATGAAGTGCGGAATACGGTGTCTCCGGCAGATCCCTCTTTCTGCATTTCTCCCGCATGCTCTCATCCGATTTGATCCGGGTGGTCATATGTTCAAAAATATGCTCTCCCGTCTCCTCAAAGATCATACGGTCGTAGGATTCCAGCTCCGTCCTGAGCAGATCCATCACATAGTTCAGACGCGGCTCAAACTTACCGTAAATACTACTCATGCTCGTCCTCCTCTTCCTTGGGCTGGATCGGGACCTCCGGCATAAGCTCGGTGGATATCCGGCGCATGATCTTGTTGAAAAGCTCAAACTCCTCATGCGAAAGGGTTTTCTCAAGCCGTTCCTCAACAATATCCATATACTTCCGGTTGATATTCCAGTATTTATAGTATTTATCCGTCACTTCCAGATGGAACTCCCTCTTATCGGTACCGGACTGTACCTTGGTCAGATATCCCTTCCGGATCATGGAGTTCACCTTGTAGGTGGCATTTGGCGGTGAGATACCGATGAAATCGGCAAATTCGTTGATCGTCGGAGATCCCAGCGCACCTATGACCTCTATACAATAGGCCTCCGTAGTCGTAAGCGAAAGCTCGCGGCTCTGTATCCTTCGAAACACGTCCCGGTAATAGTATACCCGGAACTTTGAATATACTTCATGTAACGGATTTTGTGACATACGACATCACCCCTTATTTTACTGTCCGATCACAAAAGAGATCTCGGCCTGTGCCGCAACCTCATCTCCTACCTTTGCTACTGCCTTTCCAAATCCCACCGGTCCCTTCCGTGAAGTGATCTCACAGCGAAGGCTGAGGACATCTCCCGGACGGACCTGTCTGCGGAAGCGGGCATTCTTGATGCCGCCGAAGAATGCGATCTTCCCCTTATACTCTTCTTCCGAAAGGATCGCAACCGCCCCGGTCTGTGCCAGTGCTTCGATGATCAGCACTCCCGGCATTACATGGGCTTCGGGAAAATGTCCCTGAAAGAAGGGTTCATTTACGGAAACACATTTGATACCCTCTGCCCAGACACCCGGTTCAAAGTCTACGATCTTATCTACCAGCTGCATCGGATAACGATGCGGCAGGATCTCTCTGATCTGATTCGAATTCAGTTCCATTTATTCTTCCTCCCACTTTCTGAATGCTGTGGTGGCGTTATGTCCGCCGAAGCCCAGAGAATTGGAGATCGCATAGCGGATCTCTGCCTTCCGGCCTTCATTCGGTACGATATCCAGATCGCAGGCCGGATCCGGTACCTGATAATTGATGGTTGCAGGAACAAATCCGTCCTGCAGTGCCTTAATGGTTATGATCGCCTCAACTGCTCCGCTTCCTCCCAGCAGATGTCCGGTCATGGACTTTGTGGAGCTTACCATAAGCTTATATGCATGCTCGCCGAAGGCAGCCTTGATGGCCTTCGTTTCACCCGCATCGTTCAGCGGGGTAGAGGTTCCGTGTGCATTGATATAATCCACGTCCTCCGGACGGATCCCGGCGTCTTCCACTGCCATCTTCATGCAGCTGGCTGCCCCCAGTCCCTCCGGATCCGGTGCGGTGATATGATGGGCGTCACAGGATGCACCATATCCTACCACCTCTCCGTAGATCTTCGCGCCGCGCTTCTTTGCATGCTCCAGCTCTTCAAGGATCAGGATGCCTGCGCCCTCGCCCATAACGAAGCCGGAACGCTCCTTGTCAAAGGGGATGGATGCACGGTTCTTATCCTGGGACAGATTCAGTGCATG
>CADBOW010000275.1 GCA_902796375.1 uncultured Lachnospiraceae bacterium
AGACAAGAAGAAGGTGACAGAGCCGGAAAACGGAACCCCGGTGGAGGTGCACGGAGCGCTTTCTGTAAATGGAACCGATCTTGTGGATCAGAACGGAAAGCAGTATCAGCTGAAGGGCGTCAGCACACACGGGCTGGCATGGTTTCCGGAATATGTGAATCTCGAGGCGTTTAAGACCTTCCGGGATGACTGGGGTGCGAATCTGATCCGTCTGGCCATGTATACCGGAGAAAACGGCGGCTACTGTTCAGGAGGAGATCAGGCGGCTCTGAAGGCGCTGGTGGATTCCGGCGTGGATTATGCCACCCAGCTGGGCATGTATGTGATCATAGACTGGCATATTCTGAGCGATAACAATCCCAAGACCAATCAGGAGGATGCGATCGCATTTTTCGAAGAAATGTCCGGGAAATATGCGGATTATAAGAATGTGATCTATGAAATCTGTAATGAGCCCAACGGTAGTACCACATGGACGGATATTAAGGAATATGCGGCGGAGGTGATTCCAGTGATCCGGAAGAATGCTCCGGACGCAGTGATCCTGGTGGGTACACCTACCTGGTCCCAGGATGTGGATGTGGCTGCAGCAGATCCTATTCAGGGTGAGACCAATATCATGTATACGCTGCACTTCTATGCGGCGACACATACGGATAATATCCGGAATAAGCTGAAGGAAGCAAGAGAGAAGAAGCTTCCGGTCTTCATTTCCGAGTTCAGTATCTGTGATGCATCCGGAAACGGTGCGATCGATTATGATTCGGCAGATGAATGGTTCCGGCTGATCAATGATTATAATCTGTCCTATGCGGGATGGAATGTTTCAAACAAAAATGAGACCTCCTCCCTGATCCGACCCGAGGTTCCGAAGACCTCAGGCTGGACAGAGGAAGAATTATCGGAGACCGGAGTATGGCTCAGAAATACCATGAAGTGATCTTCCGCTTCAGGATTTGAAAAGGAGACGACTATGAGGGTAATAGCAGGTACGCGGCGCAGTCTTCCGCTGAAAAGCCTTCCGGGGGATGAGACGCGTCCCACCGCCGATCGATATAAGGAAACACTGTTCAATGTTCTGCAGACGGATGTTCCGGGCAGCCGTTTTCTGGATCTTTTTGCCGGAAGCGGGGCCATCGGGATCGAGGCCCTGTCCCGGGGAGCCAGACATGCGGTCTTTGTTGAGAACAGCAGGAAGGCCATGGCGGTCATCAGGGAGAATATACACTTTACGAAATTTGAGGATGCATCTGATCTCATTCTGTCGGATGCGGTAGCTTATGTGCGGAGCCTTCCGGTGGTGGATTTCGATATCATTTTCATCGATCCTCCATATAACCATGAGCTGGAGGTGGCCGTGCTGGAGGAGCTCATGACAAAGAAGTTCCGGAATCCCTCGGCACGGATCGTGGTGGAGGCCGCTCTGGAACAGGATTTTTCCTTCCTGGAGGGAACCCCCTTCCGGATCGAGAAGGTAAAGGCATATAAGACCAACAAACACATTTTTATAAAGCAAGAGGATAGGGAAGTATGAGTACTGTAGTATACCCGGGCAGCTTTGATCCGGTTACGGTCGGACATCTGGATCTGATCCGGAGGGCGGCCGGTATTTTCGATCATGTAGTAGTAGGCGTTCTGGTCAATTCCGAAAAAAAAACACCATTGTTTTCTTTAGAAGAACGTGTTATTATGTTGAAGGATGCATGTAAGGGTATTCCGAATGTATCCGTTGAAAGCTTTGAAGGATTATTGGTCGATTTTGTCCGGGCCAAGGGCTCGGATACGATCATACGAGGCCTTCGTGCACTGATGGATTTTGAGATGGAACTGCAGCTTGCGCAGGTGAACCGGATCGCTTCCGACGGGATTGAAACCTTGTTTCTTCCCACGGATCCGCGTTATTCGGATGTCAGCTCATCTGTAGTGCGTGAGTTTGCCAAGTACAGAAAAGCGCTTCCGGAATTTGTACCGGAGAATGTTCTGAAGGCCATGGTAGAAAAGGGAATCGTGGAGTCCACAAAACAGGAGGATTAGAAAGATGGGTAAAAAAGGTGTAGAGGAAATGATCAATGAGATCGAGATATTTATCGATAACTGTAAATATCAGCCGCTCTCATCCAACAAGATCGTTGTTCCGAAGGACGAAATGGAGCGTTTGCTCAGCGAACTTAAGCTGAAGCTTCCCAGTGAGATCGAACGCTGCAAGAAGATCATGCGAAACAAGGAGGCAATCCTTGCATCTGCAAGAACCCGTTCCGATGCCATCATTTCCGAATCCGTAAATGAAGCGAACCGCCTTGTGGAT
>CADBOW010000276.1 GCA_902796375.1 uncultured Lachnospiraceae bacterium
AAGCCCTGCAGCATGTCATTTCCATGACATCATGCAGGACTTATTTTTATATGCCTTTCGAGCCGGCTTCGGTTGCCGTCTCGAAACCCTCGCTCCGCTCGGGCACACGCCATAGGCGTGTGGGCTCCTTTCCTACATAGCCTTTACTTCTTCAAACTCTGATTGAATCTCCTCATCCGGCGCCTTCGTCAGAAGACTGAATACCACAATAAAGATTGCGGATACCAGGAACGCGGGTGCCAGCTCATACAGATCCCAGACGCCTCCCATGGGACGTACCAGATATTTCCATACGAATACCATGATTCCTCCGGAGAGCATGCCGGCGATGGCTCCGAAGCGGTTGGTCCGCTTCCAGAACAATGAGAACAGCATGATGGGTCCGAATACGGCACCGAACCCGGCCCACGCAAAAGACACGATATTGAAGACGGAGCTGTCCGGATTCCATGCGATAATGATACCCAGAACCGCCACAACGATCAGCGTCAGCCGTGCCGCCAGCATGGAAGCCTTCTCGCTCATTTTAATCTTTAACGTATCGCGCAGGATATTCTCGGACACCGCACTGGATGCGGCAATGAGCTGAGAATCCGCCGTGGACATGGTGGATGCAAGGATACCTGCGATGATGACACCACCGATCAGAGCATAGCCCATACCGTGCTCGGCGATGTGGTTTGCCATCACGATGATCAGTGTCTCAGCCTTCGAAGCGCTTTCCAGATTGCTCTGATCGATGAGAGACTGAAGGAAACCGGTTTCCGACAGAACGCGTCCTACGATTCCCAGGAATATGGCAACTCCCAGTGAGATGACTACCCAGACAGTAGCAACCCGACGGGACAGCTTCAGTTCCTTTGCATCTCTGGCAGCCATGAACCGGAGCAGGATGTGAGGCATGCCGAAATAACCAAGTCCCCAGCAGAACATGGTGATCTTGTTAAAGATCCCGTATGCCTCTGCTCCTCCGGTGACATTACTGTGGGTTGCGGACAGATCCATAAAGCCGGCCAGCTTATCCGCATTGTCCAGAACCGCGCCGAAGCCGCCTGCATGATAGACACCGTACCCGAGCACCACCAGGAGTGCTATGGTCATAACGATGGACTGAACGAAGTCGGTCCTGGACGCCGCCAGGAATCCTCCGGTGGTCGTATAGGCGATAATGATCACGGCCGAGATCACCATGGCCGTCTGATAGTTCATATCGAACAGCTTCTGGAACAGCTTTCCGCAGGCGGAGAAACCGGATGCGGTATAAGGCACGAAGAATACAATGATCGCGACAGCTCCGATCAGCAGTGTGATATTGCTTTTGTCGTGAAATCTCTTCTTGAAATAATCCGGGATCGTGATCGCTTCGATCTTCTCGGAATAATTTCTGAGTCGTTTTGCGGTGAACAGCCAGTTCAGATAGGTTCCCACCGCCAGACCGAACACGGTCCAGCCCGCATCTGCGATTCCGGAGAAATAAGCCAGTCCCGGAACTCCCATCAGCAGATCGGAGCTCATATCGGAAGCCTCGGCACTCATAGCCGTTACAAAGGGGCCCAGCTTCCGTCCGCCCAGATAAAAATCACCCACATCATTTGTATTCCGTGATGACATGAATCCGATGATCAGCATTCCCACCAGATAGATACCGATTGCCACCAGAATACCGACTTGTGACGTAGTCATAAAAACCTTCCTCTACTTTCCTCAATTTTTTTCGTATGATCCGCCCTATTTCTTCGGGGTCTTCGATTCCTTAAAATCATATTTGAAGACCGTAACCGAGAGCGGCGGAACATCCATCTGAATGGAATAATCCATTCTGTCGCAGGGAATTGCCTCTCCGCGAATGGTCTTCGGATTGTTGCGTCCCAGGCCGCCGAACTTCACATCATCGGAAGAAAGGATTTCTTTATATCCGGAAATGCAGGGAACACCTACGCGGTAGCCCTTCCGCTCCACCGGAACGAAGTTGCACACAAACAGCAGCTGATCCTTGGCTGTCTTGCCGCGGCGGACAAATGCCACGATGCCGGACTCGGCATCATCTACCTTCATCCACTCAAAGCCCATAACGTCATTGTCATTGTAATACAATGCATCATACTGGGTGTACATGTGGTTCAGTTCCTTCACGAAGTCCTGAATCCCCTTATGCTTCGGATCATCCAGCAGATACCAGTCCAGGGATCTTGCCTCCGACCACTCACGAAGCTGTGCAAACTCCTGACCCAGGAACAGAAGCTTCTTGCCCGGGTGACCGCACATGAAACCGTAGGCGGTACGCAAGTTTGCAAACTTG
>CADBOW010000277.1 GCA_902796375.1 uncultured Lachnospiraceae bacterium
ACTCCGGCTGAGCCTGCCAGCTTCGCATAGTCTGTACGCTCCATACGTTTTGTGAATTCTTCCTTCTTCAGGGGATAATCAAAGAAATACCCCTGAACCTCATCACATCCGTTCTGCTGAACCAGCCGCAGCTGATCCGCCGTTTCGATTCCTTCCACAACACAGCGAAGTCCCATGCTCTGAGCCATCGCAACCACATATCGGAACATCAGATTCTTCTGAAATTCCCTCTCATCTCCCGGCACCGGGAGGAAACTCTGGTCAATCTTCAGCACATCCCAGGGCACATCCCGTATCAGTGTCAGGGAGGAATATCCGATGCCGAAATCATCCACTGCCGTACGGATCCCGCTTTTCTGCAGTCCCAGCACGATCCGCTTCAGATCGTTGAACTGAACATCCGTTGTGGTTTCAGTCAGCTCGATCTCCAGATACTCATGGGGCACATTATTTCTGTCGATCACTTCAAAAATGTGCCGCAGCAGATCCACATCCACCAGATTCCTGCGGGACAGATTCACGGAGATTCTGGGAACACGGCGTCCCTCATCCAGCCATTTCCGGATATCATGACATACATGATCCAGCATATACATATCCAGCGCACAGATCTCCATACTCTGCTCCAGAAGCGGTACAAAGCCCTCCGGAGGAATGGTCTGTCCGGCATGGTTCCACCGACAGAGTGCCTCCGCTCCCGTCATGGTATAGGTCTCCATATCCACCTTGGGCTGGTAGTATACCTCAAATTCCTCCTTCTTCAGCGAATCACGGAAATTCGCTTCCACATCCAGCTCCCTGGATCTTTTGGACATCATAAATGCATCGAAATAAATGATATCCTCATCCGTGCTCCGTTTTGCCTGCATTCCCACGCGGCTGATCCGGTCCATGATCTCCGGCGGTGTGCTTATGGAGCCATCCTCCGGGATCACGTAGACTCCAAGGGTTGCGGTGATACGGATCCGGTCTCCGGTCTCCTCATCATATACCACCATCATTTCCCTGGCCATTTCGATAAAGTCCTCAGCATGATCCTTTTCTGCCAGAACCACATAATTATCACCGCCCACACGACAGATCATCTCATCACCGGACAGGGAAGCCTCCAGAGTCTTCACATAGCGTTTCATAACCTCTGTACCCTTCCTCCGTCCCAGCTGCAGATTGACGATGGAGAAACGCTTCAGGTTTACAAACATGGCTACGTAATCGCTGATCTTCCCCTGTTGATGAAGCCGCCCCAGGGACAGCATGAAGTATCTGTGGTTGTGAATATCCATCTCCTGATCCAGATAGCTGAGACGTTCCGCAATATGCATGAGCTTTGCACGCCCGTCCAAAACGAAGATCATTCGAAGCACCAGATCCACGCCTTCCCGCTCATGCTCGTTCCAATCCGGTTCCCCTTCCCTCTGCCATGCCCGCAGAAAGACGATATTATATCCGTGGGTTACGTTCCGGCGGTCCAGGAAACGCTTCTGATCCGGTATTCCTTCCCGGAAGCGTTCCTCCGTACTTCCCTGACCTGCATGCTCCTGTTCCGGATTCGCGAAGGTAATCACCTGAACCAGCCCGATCCGCAGCATGGAGCAAAGGATCCTCAGCTGTGTATCATCTCTTCTCTGGTCGCTCCAGGGTCTTCCCTCCATCTCGATAAATGTATTCCGGAAGCCTTCCATATAGCGAAGCTGAACCAGATCATCCCCGTCATTCGGAGCCGCCGGTTTTTTCGCCTCTCTTTCCGCATGATGCCTCCGCTTGATCTCATACATCCGGCTGTCGCCCTCATGAATGAAGGCATCCACATCCGTGATCTCTCCCCGGCGGGCAACCACGCCGACACTGATGGACAGCAGCCCCGGTTTCTCCGGGATCAGCCCTTCGACTCTGTCCTCCAGTTCCCGGATCTTCGTCTGAAGCACGCCCTCCTGCATTTCCATTTCCAGGAGCGCGGCAAATTCATCTCCTCCGAGACGAACCGCCCGTCCCGAGGGGAAGATCTCCTTCAGAAGCTCTGCAACCCGGATCAGTATCTTATCCCCGAAATGATGTCCGAAGGTATCATTGACTCCTTTAAAACCGTCCAGATCCATATAGAGAAGGGTCCACAGCCTGTCCGCCTGCTTCGACAGATAGTTATAGAAATACCTCCGGTTATAAAGTCCCGTCAGCACGTCCGTTGTAGCCATGGCATCCATTTCCTGGATATGCATCCGCTGCAGCGTAATATCTTCCAGAAGACAGAAATATCCTGATACATGATCGAAGTGGTCCCGTACCTCCTGCTCCATGACCAGAAAGATCTTCGTCTCCCCTTCTCCGGTCCAGGAGAATTCCTGCTGTACGATATGACGCTCCCGGTCCACCATTGCTTCCGAGGTGGGAAGAAGGCACTCCTCCTTCCATTTCTTATAATCAAACTCATCCTTCTCGGTGTTGTCTGTATTCGAGAGTTCCATAAATGCAGTATTCATCCGCACTGCCACCCAATCGGTGGTTGCGGCAAACATGGGCAGCGGAATATTCTCAACCAGGATGGAAAGCTCATTTCCGAGATTCCTGATATTGGTCATATCATGCCCCAGACCAACGGTTCCGAATACCTTTCCGAAGGAATCATACAAGGGCGTCTTGTAGGTCATCATCTGCCGGATCCCCTCCCGGGTCTCCAGCTCCTCCTCGAAGGAACAGGTCTTCCCGGACCGGATCGTAAGCTCCTCGGAATTACTGCAGTCTCTGGCATCCGATCCCGCCACCGGCTTCGGCGCATTCCAAATATAATAATGATCCTTCCCGCAGATGTCCTCCTTCTCCTTGTGGACCGTCTTCGAAAATGCATTATTCACCTTCATATGAATGCCGTCCAGTCTCTTATACCACATCAGATCCGGCACCGTATCAATGGTAACATCCAGAAGCATCTCATATTCCCATGCAAGATGCTCTGTCATCAGAAGATGGATCAGTTCCCGGAAATGCTGTTCTCTCTCGATCAATGTTTCTTCCGCCGGCCAAAGCACGTCAAAAGTACAGCCTGCCAGCTGATCTGCCTCAGCCAGGAAGACTGTTCGGAATTTCAGTTCATTTGCCTTTGCCAGTCGTCTGGGATCTCCTGTGATCAGCACCGGTATTCTTCCCACCGGTGGAATGAGTTCTCCCCCATGCTGGATCGTGTAGGAAAGGTCTGAATAGTCGCTTCCGAGCGTGATATCGCGAAAGCACTGCTCTGTCCTCTGATCCAGATCCGAATA
>CADBOW010000278.1 GCA_902796375.1 uncultured Lachnospiraceae bacterium
ATGTGATCTTTTCCATTCTTATTTCACCAGATAGTCCGAGTTCCTCCAGTAGCATACCACCGGAAGGCCGCGGTAACCCATTTCATAGATGGTCTGTGCCGTGGAATGCGGAAGGTTCACGCATCCGTGGGATCCACGGGTCAGATATAAATCTCCTCCGAACTTGGACTGCCAGTATGCATCATGCAGTCCGATCTCGCCGTTAAACGGCATCCAGTAATCTACATGGGATGCATACCCCGGTCCGGTAAGTACCACATTCTGCCGCATACCGTAGATGGCATACAGTCCTCCCGGCGTCTGAGCGTTCCGATTCGGATTTCCGGAAATGATGTCATCCATCAGGATCCGCTTTCCGTCCAGATAGAAGAATACCTTCTGATTGGAAAGGTCGATCTCCACATAACTGGAACCGATATCCGAATTATCCGAAGTATATACGGATCCTTCATGCAGGAACTCGGGAGCTCTTTCAAAGCCCACCTTATGGAAGATCGCATCATACAGCTTGGAAGCCTCCGCCTCCTGATCGATCTCCCATCCCATATAGTCATTATTTACCTTCACCTTCTTGCCGTCCCAGGTTTTGAAGATACGATTCTTTCCGAAGGTATCATGCTCATAGGCGAAGTCGGCGATCAGGTTGTTTACCTTCAAACGGGAAACCGTACAGGTCAGCTTGTCCTGATCCAGCTCCAGCACGTTGAAGATCTGTTCCGAGTTAAAGGAAACCTTGGTCTCCCCGTACAGATAGGTCAGCTTCAGGGATGTATAGGCTTCAATGTCATCCCGATAGGCGTGGACCGCCGGGGAATCCATATCATATTTTGCACGGACATAGCAGCCTTCCGCATCCAGATTCAGCTCCGTATCCAGCTGCTCCAGCTTCTCATCGAAGAGCTTGCGGAACTTATCCATATCGATGGTATTTCCCGGATTTCCGGGACGAAGCTCGGGGACTCCGTTTGACAGCACCACCTTCGGATTCTCCGGAGCGATCATGTTCCCCTCGATAAACTGCGTATGCCGCATCAGAAAGCTTTCAAACTTGTCCTTATCATAGGTAATGGAATATGCTGCCACGTTCGGATCCCGGAAATATGCCGCAAACCAGAGGAACGGGTTCTGATTCTCCTTGATATTTCTGATATCCCGTTCGGTGGTGATCACCAGACCGATATCCTCCGGTCGGATGGTGATCTCCTTATCCCGCAGAATAAGGCGCATGGAATATCCGGCCTTCTTACCGTCGATCTCCTTCTGTACCGATTCGGTATTCCGGAAGGAATAATCTACGCCATTGATCACCGTATTGGGCTGGAAATAAAAGAAGCTCAAAGCAACCATGCTGAAATATCCAACCAGGAATACACTTCCCAGGGTGATGGCAAGAACCTTGAGGATCTTATGCCTCCTGGTTGCCCTGGCAAATGCCTTCTGATCCACAAATACAGAGGTGTGCTCCACATCCTTCGCCGCGTCGGTTCCGGCTTCTGATCCTGCCTTCGCCGCGTCAGTTCCGGCTTCGGTTCCGGTTTCTGCTTCGGCTTTCCCCGGTTCAGTTCCGGCTTCGGTTTCTGTCTCCGTCTTCGCCGCGTCGGGTTCGCTTTCTTCTGCCTCTGCTTTCACCGTGTCATTCTCTGCTTCTGCTTTCGCTGCGTCGGGTTCGGCTTCTGCTTCTGCCTTCACTTCGTCGGTTCCGGCTTCTGCTTCAGCTTTCGCCTCATCAGTTTCGGCTTCTGCTTTCACAGCATCGACTCCGGTCTCCATCTTCGCCGCATCAGGTGTCTCCTCCGACACCTTCTCAGTTTCTGCCTTCGGTGCCTCGGCATCCAGCTCCGACTTCTTCTCCGTCTCCGCCTCAGCACTCTTCATCAAGTCAGAACCTGCTTCTTCCTTCGCCACTTCGGTTTTCTCTTCCGTCGTCTGTTCCTGCACCGGTTCATCGTCATCGATCACGATATCGATGACTTCAGACTTAATTCTCTCTTCGTCTGTACTCATTCTCACTCACCTATTTACTCTAATGTGACTAAAACCATTTCCGGAAGATTGTTGAATCTCACCGGAATTGTATGCTGACCCAATCCGCATGTGACAATGGTTTTTCCATCGCCCTCCGGATAATAACCGTAATCATAATGCGGGAACGGCTCATATTTCGGAGAAATGATCCCTCCGATGAATGGAAGCCGTATGATCCCTCCATGAAAATGACCGGACAAGGTAAGATCCGCTCCCCAGGACTCGTAAACCCGGGCCCAGGTAGGATCATGCGCCAGCATCAGGATCGGAAGCTCATGATCCGCCTTTCCCACAAGACGGTTGATCTCCTCCACTGTCAGCTTCTTTCCTCTCTTCCGGAAGAAGGTATACTCCATATTCAGGCCGTAAATCCGGATCTTCCCACCCGGAAGCTCCCAGTCCATATGATCATTCAGAAGTCGAATGACTGCCGGATCCAGTGCCTTATCATACTGATCCCAGTGAAATCCTGCGATCTCCGAATTCCGGATACAACGCTGCTCATGATTTCCGTAAGCATAGATCACCGGAGCGATCCCAACCAGTCCGTTGATCAACGTAATGGATGGGGTGAAATTCTCCTTCGGAGACTGTCCGTTTACCATATCTCCTCCGATCAGGATCAGATCGGGGCGGATCTCCTTAACTTTGGCAAGTACCTTCGGATTCAGCTTTCCGTGGATCGCCTCATGATAATCACTGAGGAACAGGATCCTTCCCTTCGGATGTCCGGGAAGCTGCATGGTATATTCCCGAATGCGGAAACGATGCAGTTCTCTGGCAGATTCCAGAAAGAGGACAGCAAGTCCGAACAGGATCACTCCCAGTATGATCAGAATTATCAGTAATGGTTTCATATCTATGTCTCCACATTGATCACGCCGGCCTCTTCCTCTGCTTCCCGGCGAAAATCCTCCATACGGTCGGGAGAGATCACCGGCAGGTCATCCATGGAGGATATGCCGAAGCTTCTCAGGAAGTCATCCGTAGTTCCGAACAGGATGGGATGTCCCGGTGCGTCCAGACGGCCGACCTCCTGGATCAGACTGTATTCCACCAGACGGTTTACTGCATGGGAACAGGATACCCCCCGGATCTTCTCAATCTCCTGGCGTGTCACCGGCTGTTTATAGGCCACTATGGACAATGTCTCCAAAAGCACATCCGTAAGCACGTGCTTCTTCGGTGTATTCACAAGCCGAACCAGTTCATCGTAATACTCATTCTTTGTACAGAGCTGGTACTTTCCTTCCAGACGTGCGATCCGGATCCCGCGGTCCTCCGCATTGTACAGCTCTGCCATTTCATCCAGTGCTTTCCGAAGCGCATCGTCCTCGATCTCCAGCGCGTCCCGAAGATCCCGAAACTCTACCGCTCCTCCTGCAGCAAAAAGAAGTGCTTCTATTGCTGCATATACATTTTTACCTTCCACCATGGGAATTGCTCCTTTATCTCTATTCCAGTGAATCGATCAGGATCTCGCCGAACATTTTTTCCTGACGGATCGTGATCACACCAGTCTTCATTAATTCCAGTATCGCAAGAAAGGACACGATCAAATTCATCCTGCCCCTTTTCTTACCAAGTAAGGTTCTGAAATTAATGCTTCTCAGCCCCCGGATCTCCTGCCGGATCTCAACCATGCGATCCTCCAGCTTGATCTCCTCTCGGCTGATGGTGCCGAACCTGCTTCGAACGGGATCCACACGAAAGACCTCTCTCCGCATCAGATCCTGAAATATCTCATTCAGCATGGCCAGCGTGGTATCTCCAACCACCTCGGCCGGATCCACCTCTTCTCTATGATCTCTTACCTCCTTCGGGATGGAAGCCTCTTTATAGAACACCTTATCCGCATCCAGCTCCATATCCTTCAGTTCGTAAGAAGCATATTTATACATTTTATATTCCAGGAGGCTTCGAACCAGCTCCGCTCTGGGGTCTTCCTCTTCCTCCTCTTCCTCTTCCTCCTTCGGAAGAAGCATTTTCGCCTTGATACTGATCAGCTGCGCAGCCATCACCAGAAATTCGCTCATGGTATCCATATCGGTCTCATCCAGCTGGTCCAGATAGGCGATATACTGATCCGTGATCTCAACGATGGGAATATCAAAGATATTGAATTTATTCTTCTCGATCAAATGTAACAGAAGGTCCAGAGGGCCTTCAAAGACATTCAGCTTTAAGTCCAGACTGCTCATTCTATCCTGCTCCGAAATATACTAATCATCTCCATGTCCATGGGGCCCTTGATTCTAATCATCCCATGAGATACCGGAGATCTCTGACTTCTTATCTCTTGTGAGCAGAGCGGTCAGGGCTTCACCTACCGGGAAGTCCTCAAACAGGATCTTATTCACCATCTCAACGATGGGCATAGTCACGTGATATTCCTTCGCAAGCTTTAAAGCAGCCTTCGCGGAATATACACCTTCCACAACCATCTTCACTTCATTCATGGCTTCATGGTACGACATACCCTGGCCGATCAGGACACCGGCTCTGCGGTTCCGGCTGTGCTTGGATGCACAGGTCACGATCAGATCACCGATCCCGGACAATCCGGAGAATGTTTCCGGATGGCCGCCCATTTTCGTGCCCAGATTTGAGATCTCTACGATACCACGGGTGATCAGTGCAGCCTTCGTATTGTCGCCACACCCCAGTCCGTCGGCAATTCCGGCTGCCAGAGCGATGACATTCTTCAGCGCTCCGCCCAGCTCGATTCCCACCATATCCGGACTGGTATATACCCGGAAGAAATCCGTCATGAAGGTATCCTGAACCAGTCTTGCGGTGGCATGGGACAGAGCACCCACTACGACTGTGGTAGCCATACATTTTCCCACCTCTTCCGCGTGGCTCGGGCCGGACAGAACAGCAACATCCGCCTGGGGGATCTCCTCCCGGATGACCTCTGACAGACGCTTCATGGTTTCTTCTTCAATTCCCTTGGAAACGCTGACAACGATGGTCCCTTCTTTGATCAGATGGGCCACCGACTTGGCGGTGCTGCGTACAAATGGGGACGGAACTGCAACCACCACCATTTCCGGCTCGGCAAGCGCCGTAGCCAAATCTCCGGTGTAATGTACCGTTCCCGGCAGAATAACACCCGGAAGCTTCTGCTTCTGCTCACAGTATTCTGTCAGCATGGCCACCTCTTCCGGATCGATAGACCATATCGTAACCTCATGTTGATTGCAGGTCAGGAGCTTCGCGATGGCTACGCCCCAGCTTCCTGCACCCAGAATGGTAATCTTCATTTTTTATCCTCCGATTTATGGAATGACAGTTTATTCTCTTCATGTCGCATCAGTCTTCCGATATTGGCCTTATGCCTGAAGATGGCAAGGGCCGCCAGAAGCACACTGAGTACGATCCCTTCGATCATGGCACTGTTGGACTCCGGAATACTTCGGTCAAAACAGAGCATGTCATTCAATGCAAATGCAACAAATACCACCACATATCCGATCATCAGGAAAATGGATCCTACGGAAACATAATGTGTGATCAGAACTACAATGATAAAAAGCACCAGCAGGATCAGCATCATCCACGGATTCAGCAGTCCCATAATGGCACCGGCAGAGGATGAAATCCCCTTACCGCCTTTAAAGTGCAGGTAGAACGGGAAATTATGCCCCAGAACCGCGCCTAGTCCGGTATACAGAACATAGATCATGTAAGTATCCGGATAGATATTTCTAAATATGATATTCACGATCAGACAGGGAATAAAGGCCTTCAGAAGATCTCCGATAAATACCACCAGGCCCGCCTTCGGTCCCAGCACGCGCAAAGCATTCGTCATACCGAGATTTCCGCTTCCGTGCTTCCGGATATCAACGCCCTTTAATCTTCCGTAGATCACACCCATCTCGATCAGCCCGCACATATAGCCGGCCGCCAGACAGAGCACACGAAAAACAATATTCACCGCTCACCCTTCCTTTCCCGAATGATAAAACGAAGCGGGGTTCCCTTAAACAGGAACGCTTCCCGTACCTTATTCTCGATGTAACGTATATAAGAGAAATGTGCCAGTTCCTTGTCATTCACAAAGATCACAAAGGTCGGCGGCTTCACGGAAACCTGTGTCATATAGTACAGACGAAGCCTTTTCCCTTTATCCTGCGGCGGCTCAACCTCAGCGGTGGCCGAAGCAAGGATCTCATTGATCACACCGGTTGCTATACGCATCGCATGATAATTCTCCACCATATCGATCACATCGAAGAGCTTGATCAGGCGCTGGCCTGTCATGGCGGAGACAAACATAAGCTCAGCATAGGGCATGAAGGACAGCTTGTTTCGGATATCCTTGCGGAACTGGTTCATGGTCCGGTCATCCTTCTCGATCAGATCCCATTTGTTGACCACGACGATCATTCCCTTGCCGGCTTCATGCGCAATTCCCGCAATCTTCGTATCCTGATCCGTAACGCCCTCTGTGGCGTCGATCACCAGCACGGCGATATCACATTTCTCCACAGCAGCAACGGTCCGGATGATGGAGTAACGCTCGATCTCATCCTTCACCTTGCTCTTTCTGCGTAAGCCGGCGGTATCGATAAATATGTATTCCTGCTTATTGTGCTTCACCACGGTATCCACCGCATCCCGGGTAGTACCTGCAATATCGGACACGATGAGCCGTTCTTCTCCCAGCAGCTTGTTGATCATGGAAGATTTACCCACATTCGGCTTTCCGATGATGGCCACCTTCGTCCGCTCATCTTCCTCTTCTTCTCCTCTGGCCTGGGGAAAATATCCCACTACCACATCCAGCAGATCGCCGAAGCCGAGCATGGAGGATGCGGAGATCGGATGAGGATCACCCAGTCCCAGATTGTAAAACTCATATACGTCCGACATGTATTTGTCAAAATTATCCACCTTGTTCACACAGAGTATGATGGGCTTGTGTGAACGTCGCAGAAGATCTGCACAGGCGGTATCCGAAGCAGTTAGCCCGTCCCGGACATCCGTAAGAAAGAGGATCACATCGGCCGTTTCGATGGCGATCTCTGCCTGCTCCCGCATACGGGTCAGAAGAAGATCATCCGATTCCGGCTCGATTCCCCCGGTATCCACCAATGTGAAGTTATAATCCAGCCAGGTGACATCTACATAGATCCGATCCCGGGTTACTCCGGGCGTATCCTTCACGATTGAGATCCGCTCGCCGGCCAGGGCGTTAAATAAAGTTGATTTTCCGACATTCGGCCGCCCCACGACCGCAACTATGGGCTTACTCATTCCTCTACTCCTATAATCGCCTTCAAAAAGTCCATACCATACGATTTTACAATAACCGTTTTTACTTGTAAAGCGTTTTCAAGCTCTGTAAGATGCATATCATCCAGGAAGATATCCTCATCTGCCTTAAGACAGCACTCCGGGATCAGCAGTGCATCCCCCAGTTTCTTCCCTTTTAACTGTGCCACAATGTCCTGCCCCGTCAGCAGTCCGGTGACGGTAATATTGTGTCCGAAGAAATCATTTACTATGGGATAGATCCGATAATCGATATCCGGCCGGATCTTATGCAGCTCCTCCTGGATCACCTTTACCTTCTCGCGGCTCAGCATTCCGGTTATGGAGGATACACATCTGTCGGGATTCTTCTTCAGCAACTGAGCGGCCCTCCGCTCCTCCTTCGTCATTTTCAGACGCTTCAAACCATGAATACTGTCCGCCTCCTGTACGAAACGTACGGCAGCTCCGAATTCCTCATATAAAAGCCGGGTCATACCGACGCCGTTTTCGATCTGCAGATAACCGTCGTACCGCTCCTCCTCCGGAACCTCTCGGTCCGCCTGAATGTACCATTCATCGCTGGCATGGACGAAATGGATATCATACGCCTTCATGGCTTCCTCCTGGAAGCCTTCGATGATATCGATCACCTCCTGTGCATCTTCTTTTCCGAAGGGTTCCAGCGGACACAGCCCCTCCCGGTACCGGGACAGACCCACGGGAACCACAGACAGGCTCCGCATGACCGGCGCGAATTCCATAAGATCACGGATCGTCCGCCGCAGTTCATCCCCGTCATTATACCCCTTGCACAGGACGATCTGTCCGTTCATGGGGATCTCCGCTTCATACAGCTTACGGATATGCTCCAGGATATTTCCCGCAAATCGGTTATGCAGCATCTGAACCCGAAGCTCCGGATTCGTCGTATGCACGGAAATGTTGATGGGCGCCAGCTTATACTTAATGATCCGGTCGATCTCCGATTCCTTCATATTGGTCATGGTGATGTAGTTTCCCTGAAGGAAGGACAGTCGGGAATCATCATCCTTAAAATAGATCGTATCCCGCATTCCCGGCGGATTCTGATCGATAAAGCAGAAGATACATTTGTTTCTGCAGGATCTGTAATCATCCATCAGGGATTCGGCGAAGGTAAGACCCAGGTCCTCATCCTCCCCCTTCTCGATCTCGAAGGTTCTCTCTTCCCCTTTCTCTGTTCGAACTGTGAGGGTCACACGAACCTCTTCCGCCAGATAATGATAATCAAATACATCCTCTACGGGCATACCATTCAGGAGGACCAGTGTGTCCCCCTTCCTGATCCCTGCCTCAGCTGCAGGGCTTCCGTCTATAACACTTACGATCTTATGCTCGTGCATGCCCGACTCTCTTCTAAAATGCGTTTTCGATATGCGTCAGTTCATTTCCCAGGATCGCGATCACGTCAAACCGCACCGGGGTTGTATCCGGAGACAGATCATGATCCTCCAGATAAAACAGCGCAGCCATACGGATCCTTCGCTGCTTCGCCTTTGTGACCGCTTCCAGCGGATGGCCCTGAGATGCGTCCGACCGGTATTTCACTTCGGTAAATACATAGGTCTCTCCGTCCAGACTGACCAGATCCGCCTCAGCCATACGCGTACGGTAATTGTAATGCAGTATCCTGTGTCCCTTCTGTTCCAGATAAACACCGGCTGCCTTTTCCTTGTCACTCCCGATGGATCGTCTGTTCTTCGGCATTCCGCTCCTTTACTGATTCACAATATTCCTGATATAGCTTCTTCGATGGATCCGGCAGGGCCCGTAGGTTTTCAGTGCCTGGATATGGCCGGCACTTCCGTAACCCACATTATCCTTAAATCCATACTGGGGAAACTCCGCATCATACTCCTGCATGATCCGGTCCCTTGTGACCTTGGCTATGATACTGGCAGCAGCTATGGATACCGATTTGGCGTCTCCCTTGATAATGGAAACCTGCTGAATATCAACATCCGGAATATGCACCGCGTCCACCAGCAGAAGATCCGGTTCAACTCCCAGGTTTCTTATGGCCTGCCGCATGGCATCCTTGTTTGCAAACTCAATTCCCTTTTCGTCGATCACCTGCTCCGAATTCATACCGACGCCCACAGCTACGGCGTTGTTCATGATGATATCATACAGCGCATCCCGGTTCTTCTTCGATACCTGTTTGGAATCGTTCAGCATGGGGATCACCAGATCCTTCGGAAGGACCACGGCCGCCGTAAGCACCGGTCCTGCCAGAGGACCGCGGCCAACCTCATCGATCCCGCAGATATATCTGTGGTCACTGTACTTCTTCTCGAAGGTCATCATTCCGCGAACCCGCTGAAGCTCCTGATCCAGGGAGTTGATCCTGTTCTCTGCCTGCTCCAGGATCTGCTGTACGCCCTTCCTGGTATCTGATTCATTCTGCCGGATCAGCTCCTTCAGTTCCATCCGCATGGTCTCATACTTCATGATCGGAAGCTCTGAAATGCGCTTAAACTCTGTTCTCAGTTCACAAATATTCAATCTTTCCCACTCCTATGCACTACGAAGAATTAGGACCGCGTAAACACGGTCCTAAATGATTCTACTTTATACTTCCGAATTTCTTTAACGGTGTCAATCGGAATACCGCCTTTCCGACGATCTTGTCCCGCTTGATATTCCCCACATCCGACCAGCGGCTGTCACGGCTGTTATTACGGTTGTCACCAAGCACGAAATACTCATCCGGTCCCAGGGTGATGGGGTTTGACGCAATTCCGTTATTCTGAATCGTGTCGAATTTGATCGGTTCCTTCAGAAGCTCACCGTTGATGGATATATCACCGTTTTCAGAGATCTGAACCGTTTCACCGGGAAGACCGATGATCCTCTTGATGTAATGCACATCATCCTCATATGGGAATACTATGATATCATATCGCTCCGGATCGCCGAATTTATATGCCAGCATATTGATCCAGAGACTGTCCCCGGATTGAAGCGTGGGTTCCATGGAGGAGCCGTGTACGGTAGTCCGGCGTCCGACGAAGGTCACGATCAGGAAGCAGATCAGGATTACGATACCGATGTAAATGATAAGCGTCAGAAGATCCTTGACGATATTTACGTCCTCCGGCTTTTCATCCGAACCCTTCTTCTTCCTTCTTTTCTTTTTCTTCTTGGTTTCTTCCTCTGCAGCCTCTGCAAGAATAGCCGAATCCGACTTCTCTTCCGAGCCCTCAGCACCGGTCTCCGGTTTCTCATTCAAATCACCGGGACGGTACGATCCATCTTGCGGCGTCTCCTGTTTCTCAGCGGAAGCTTCCGGCTTCCCGGCCGCTCCCAGCAGGGATTCCCCGGCCTTTAACGCCTTTTTCTCCGCTTCCTTTTCAGCCTTCCTGCGTTCCTTCTCCAGACGCTTCTCTTCCCTGCGTCGTTCCTTTTCACTCATGCCGTCAGCCAAAGCGGAGATTCCTTCTTTCTCTTCATTTTCGTCAAAGTATCCCATAAATCAACCCTCCGGATATTCCAAAGTGATCCGTCCCAGCTTTCCGCTGCGGAGATCATCCAGTAAACACTTCGCAGCCTTGTCGATATCCGGTTCATTTCCTTTTTTTATGCATTTTCGTATGTCAGCAATCTGATATAATGCCTCTTCTGAAGACATACCATTTGTAATTTTATACCTGTCAGACAGTAGATTGCAATAGTATTTTTGTAAAAATGTAAGAAGTTCGTATGCCAGACCGGTTTTTTCCAGGATATCGTCGTTGATGGAGCCGATCCATCCCAGCGCCGTTCCCACCTGGGGATTCTCAAATTTCGGCCACAGAATTCCCGGCGTATCCAGAAGATCCATGTCTTTGGAAATGCGGATCCACTGCTTTCCCTTGGTGACCCCGGGTTTATTTCCGGTCTTCGCAGAAGCCTTTCCCGCAAAGGAATTGATAAATGTGGATTTCCCCACATTCGGGATGCCGACGATCATGGCCTTGATGGGGCGTCCTACGATCCCGCGTCTCCGGTCTCTCTCTATCTTCTCCTTACATACCTCCTGCACCGCCTTACCCACAGCGGAGGCTTCCTTCCGGTTCCGGGAATCCAGAAGCAGCACCCGAAAGCCCTGTTTCTCATAGTACTCCTTCCACCGTTTGGTTGCGGCCGGATCCGCCAGATCCGACTTGTTCAGCAGAAGCAGCCGGAATTTTCCCTTTGCCAGCTGATCGATATCCGGATTCTTGCTGGCTCCCGGTACTCTGGCATCCAAAAGCTCGATCACAATGTCGATCAGTTTGATATTTTCCTGCATCATCCGGCGGGCACTGGTCATATGCCCGGGATACCATTGAATCTCCATACTAATCTCCGATCTTTCCTCTACGGCCCTTGGTCAGTCGATAAAAGACCTTTCCCCGGATCTCCGACATCTGTATATTTCCATAGGTCGAAAACCTGGAATCCTCACTGCTGCCCAGATTATCCCCGATCACGAAATACTCCTTCTCTCCCAGGGTTATGGGTGTGGACAAACGTCCCGGAGACTGGATCGGATCCAGATCATAGGATTCCTCCATTTCCTTATCATTGATGATAAAACGTCCTGCAACGATGGATATCTTATCTCCCGGAAGCCCGATCACGCGCTTGATATCAAAGTACCCATCCGAACCCATGGGACGGATCGCTATAATATCCCCCCGTTCCACGGAAGAGAAAACATATGCCAGCTTGTTGATGGCAACCGTTTCCCCGTCGATCAGTGTGGGATTCATGGACGGTCCCCGAACCGTTACGGTCTGAAAGCAAAACGCGATGAAGGCATATCCGAGAACTGCGGCCGCAAAAACAACAAGAAGGAGCGCCCGGATCTCACGAAAGAGATTCCGGCGCCGTTTCTTCAGCTCGGCTTCTGTTTCCTTTCTCTGCAGGGTAAAGTCCTGTCCGCTGATATGCTTCCGTTTCATGGTCTGCCCTCTGAATAAAGAAACCGGAGTCTTTATGCAAAACTCCGGTTCCGTTGTTATCTAACGATTTCTTTCACCTTAGCTCTCTTACCAACTCTGTCGCGCAGATAGTAGAGTTTTGCTCTTCTTGCCTTACCAAGACGAACGACTTCTACCTTCGCGATCAGCGGAGAATTCATCGGCCAGGTCTTCTCAACGCCTACACCGTTGGAATTCTTACGAACGGTAAATGTCTTACGGGCTCCGGTTCCCTGTTTCTTGATCACGGTACCTTCAAATACCTGAATTCTGGAACGGTTACCCTCTTTGATCATAGCAGATACACGTACTGTATCGCCCACATTGAATTTCAGCTCTTCCTTACGGAGCTGAGCATCTTCAATGTTCTTCATGATTTCTACATGATTCATCTGTACTACCTCCAAAATAATAAGATAAAGAATCTGGCGTTCATTCTATCTTACAGTTCGGATACAGCGGACCGCCACGATTACAACTCCGATAGTTTAGCATACGATCCCGAAAAATGCAAGTAATTTTTGATTTTCCTGTGAACTCCTTTAAAAAGAGACTGTACAAACTCTGCACAGTCTCTTCATAATACTTTGTAAAATGTAATAACGGATTACTCAGCGTCTGCCGGAGCTTCCTCTGCAGCTGCCTCTTCTGCCGGAGCTTCCTCAGCAACAACCTCTTCTGCCGGCGCTTCCTCAACTGCCTCAGCAATCTCTGTAGGAACCTCAAGGGTTTCCGGAGCATCCTCTGCGGTCGGAACAGTCTCCTCAGCTGCTTCTTCCGGAGCTGCTTCCTCTTCCGTCTCAACATCCTTCAGGAGTGCCTTGATGGAAAGGCTGATCTTCTTCTCAGGCCCCTTGAAATCAACAACCTTTGCTGTGATGGTCTCACCTGTCTTAAGTACATCCGACGGCTTCTCAACATGAACATTTGAGATCTGGGATACATGAAGGAGTGCATCGATACCCGGCTCAAGTACAATAAATGCACCGAAATCGGTCATACGTGCAACCCGCCCTGTAACTACGGTACCGATCGCATACTTCTCAGCAGCGGTCAGCCACGGATTCTGATCATCAAACTTCAGGGAAAGAGCGATCTTCTCACCATTGATTTCCTTGATGAAGCACTTAACCACATCACCAACCTTGAAGATCTTCTTCGGATTCTCAACACGTCCCCATGACATCTCGGAGATATGAAGCAGACCGTCTGCACCACCAAGATCGATGAATGCACCAAAGTCTGTAACATTCTTAACAGTACCTTCCACTGTCTGTCCAACCTCGATCCGTGCGAACAGTGCCTCAGCAGCTTCCTTCTTCTGTGCTGTAATCAGCTGCTTGCGGTTACCGATCACTCTTCTCTTATGAGGATTGAACTCTGTCAGGATGAATTCCACTTCCTGACCAACATACTTCTCAAGATTCTTCTCAAACGTATCAGATACAAGGCTTGCGGGGATGAATACTCTGCATTCATCAACCGATACACCGAGTCCGCCGGAAAGCGCCTGGGTTACAACACCCTTTACAACGGTTCCCTCGTTGAACGCCTTCTCCAGCTCATCATAAGCCTTCTCTGCCTTAACCTTCTTTACGGAAAGAACTACCTGTCCTTCACCGTCGTTGATCTTCAGTACCTTTGCGGTAATGACATCATCAACCTTAACCTCTGTTGTGAGATCTACAGGTGCATTGGAATACTCGCTAGCGGTCACGATACCATCAGACTTATAGTTGATGTTAACCGCGATCTCGTCCGGCTTTACACCGATCACCTTTCCCTCAACGATTTGTCCTGTGCGGATGGATACAGGATTCTCATCCTGTAACATCTGTTCAAAGTTTTCTTCTGACATGCTGTCATGAACCTCCTTAATGATTTTGTTCGGGGTAGATGCCCCAG
>CADBOW010000279.1 GCA_902796375.1 uncultured Lachnospiraceae bacterium
TACGGACTGACGGAGATCTACGGTCCCGGTATCGGTATCAACTGCAATCAGGGAACTGCCATGCATTACTGGGATGATTTCATCTATCTGGAGATTATTGATCCGGAGACGCTGAAGCCGGTTCCGGACGGAGAGATGGGTGAGATCGTCATCACCACTCTGGTGAAGGAGGGCGCACCGCTGATCCGTTACCGTACACACGACCTGTCCCGGATCGTACCGGGCGAGTGTCCTTGTGGAAGCAAGTACCCCAGGATCGATGTCATCATGGGACGTACGGATGATATGGTGAAGATCAAGGGTGTAAATGTATTCCCGAGCCAGATCGAGGAAGTACTCCATGAGTTCCCGGAGACCTCCAGCGAGTATCAGATCCGTATCTCCCATCTGGACGGCAAGGATACCATGCGTCTCTATGTGGAGACCAACGGAAGCGTTGATTTCCGTGACCTTTCCGAGCGGATCGCAGTGGCGGTTAAGAGTAAGATCGGCTTCACACCGCTGGTTAAGGTGGTTGAGCTTGGCGTGCTTCCGCGCAGCGAGAAGAAGACCAAGCGTGTGATCGATGAGCGTTACAACTGATCGATACATTTCGGGTTCTATACATTTCGGATCTTATACATTTCGGATCCTATACATTTCGGATCCTATACATGAGCCGGGCCGGTGTTCTACCGGCTTGGCTTTCTGAAAACGATAACGGGTGAAAGATTTTTCTATCGGAGGAGGGAATGAAGATGTTGGAGGGATATCAACCGGAGCGTGTACTGCACTATTTTGAAGAGATCGCAGCCATACCCCATGGCTCCCGTCATACGAAAGCGATCAGTGATCATCTGGTATCCTTTGCCAGAGAGCATGGACTGGCATATCGTCAGGATGACCTTGGAAATGTGGTGATCCGGAAACCGGCATCGGCCGCTGCAGATCCGGAGACGGCAGGGGCGAAGACATCAACCCCCGTGATCCTGCAGGGACACATGGATATGGTGTGCGAGAAGGAAGCAGGCTGCACGCTGGATATGGAGAAGGAAGGCCTCCGGCTGAAGCTCTGCAAAAGAAAGGAGCTGGACTGGCTGATGGGGAATCTGTCTCCGCTTCAGAGCGGTGAGGATCTGATCCTGAAGGCGGAAGGAACCACGCTGGGAGCGGATGACGGTATTGCGGTTGCCTATATGATGGCGATCCTGGAAGCGGAGGATATTCCGCATCCGGCGTTGGAATGCGTGTTCACGGTGGATGAGGAGATCGGTATGCTGGGAGCGGTGGGAATGGATTTCTCCGACCTGGAAGGTAGAATGCTGCTGAATATCGACTCGGAGGAGGAAGGACACCTTCTGGCAGGCTGTGCCGGGGGCTGTCTGTCCCTCGTTACGGTTCCTGTATCCAGAGAGGCTTCTACATCGGAGCTTCAGGAGGCGATTTTATCGGTAGAAGGGCTTCAGGGCGGTCATTCCGGTATCGAGATCGATCGGGGACGGGCAAATGCCAGCATGCTGCTCGGTCGTGTCCTCCAGAGACTGTTCCGGGAAAGCGGCAATGCCATGAAACTCATTTCCGTGGAAGGAGGGACCAAGGATAATGCGATTCCCCGTTCGGCTGAGGCGAGATTTCTCTTTTCGGAGGCTGCAGGGGAACAGCTGCAGCAGGCAGTGAAGGAGGAAGAGGCCGTCTATCGGAAGGAGTATTCTGACCGGGAACCGGAGCTTCGGCTGGAGCTGACGGTTACGGAGGGAGAGAAGGCTGCGGCTTCTCCCATGGATGAAGCATCCACGGAGAAGATCATTCAGCTGCTGCGGATCATTCCCAACGGGATACAGAAGATGAGCTTCGACATCCCCGGACTGGTGGAAACCTCTCTGAATCTGGGGATTCTCAGTACTACGGAGGATGCCGTTTCTGCCGGCTTCTGCCTGAGGAGCAGTATCAATTCCGAAAAATGGGAAATGATCCAGCGACTGGAGGCTGTGGCAGCCGTGATGGGTGGAAGCATACGGAATGAAGGCCAGTATCCTGCATGGGAGTATCGGAAGGAATCCCGGCTCAGGGATCTGATGGTGTCCTGTTATCAGGAGCAGTATGGGGAAGAGATGATTGTGGAAACGATCCACGCGGGCGTGGAATGCGGACTGTTTGCAGACGGGATCCCGGGATTGGATGCGGTCTCCTTCGGACCGCAGCTGTGCGATATCCACACCCCGAAGGAGACTATGGACCTGGCGTCGGTGGAGCGTACATGGAAGCTGATCCTGAATGTCCTGAAGAAGCTGGCATAGAAGAAGAAACGAGGATTTGATATGGGAGTAAGAAGATTACATGCCGGAGATGTGGTGCAGCATTTTAAACGGGAAATGATCTCTGAGGAAGAAGCAAAGGCGAATATGTATCTGTATAAGATCGTCGGTATCGCGGAGCACTCCGAGACCCGTGAGATGATGGTGGTATATCAGGCACTGTACGGAGATTTCAAAATGTACGTGCGCCCCTATACCATGTTTATGAGTCCGGTGGACAAGGAGAAATATCCGGAGATCAAACAGGAGTTCCGGTTCGAGCGTGTGAAGAGTGAGTGATACGGAGAAGGATTCCGAAGGATGAAGGATTCCAAAGGATGAAGGGGTGATCCTATGGCGGAATGCAGGGTGTGCTATCGGCATTGCAATATACCTGAGGGCGGAAACGGTTTCTGCGGGGTTCGGACCTGCAGAGACGGCGTTGTGGTGCCGGAAAATTACGGACGGGTCACAGCGCTGGCGCTGGATCCCATCGAGAAGAAGCCCCTGCACCGGTTCCATCCCGGTTCCTACATCCTGTCCGTGGGAAGCTACGGCTGTAATCTGCGTTGTCCCTTCTGCCAGAATTATGAGATCTCCTGGTCAGAGGAGATCGAGGATCGGAAGGCGGACTCCGAGTACATGACGCCGGAGACGGTGGCAGATGCGGCGGAATTCTACCGGAGTCGTGGAAATATCGGAGTTGCATTTACATACAATGAGCCTCTGGTGTGCTACGAATTTGTCCGGGATACCGCGAAGCTGGTGGCAGAACGGGGCATGAAAAATGTGCTGGTTTCCAACGGGATGGCGGAGCTTTCTGTTCTGGAGGAGATCGGCCCCTACATCCATGCCATGAACATTGATCTGAAGGGCTTTACGGATGGGTACTATCGGGATCTGCTGAAGGGAGACCGGAGGATGGTGATGGACTTCATCCGGGAAGCGGTGAAGCACTGTCATGTGGAGCTGACCACACTGATCATCCCGGGAGAAAATGATACACCGGAGGAAATGGACGCCTTAAGCAGCTGGATCAGTGAGCTGCAGGACGGGGATGGAAACCGGATCGGACGGGAGATCCCGCTGCATATCTCCAGATTCTTTCCGAGATTTAAAATGACAGACCGGGATGCCACCTCCGTAAAGCTGATCTACCGACTGAAGGAAACAGCGGAGAAGCATCTGAAATACGTATATACGGGGAACTGCTGAAACGCCCTGTGAAGTGATTCCGGCGGCGTAAAGCAGGAAGAAAGGTTGTTGATCCATCGGGGTGAAAAAGTAGAAGGATAGTATAGCTGTTCTTAAATAACTGGACCGAATGCTTGTCCGCTCACACCGATAGCACGCCTCAAAAATCCTCAGCGTAGTCCGCTA
>CADBOW010000280.1 GCA_902796375.1 uncultured Lachnospiraceae bacterium
GAGGGTTTGTGAACGATTACCAAAATCGTTCACAAAGGTATTATAGAGCAAGGAGTATATGAATGGAAAGAGACGAGATTCTCCACCTGACTGCGGTTGAACTGGGTAAGGCCATCGCCGAGGGCAGAGTGACTAGCGTGGAAGCAACGAAGGCGTATCTGGATCAGATCGGCCAACGTGAGAAGGAGATCCATGCATACATTACGATCGATACGGAGGGCGCGCTGAAACAGGCCGCCGAATGTGACGAAAGGATCAAGGCGGGAACGCTGAAAGGGCCCCTGGCCGGAGTTCCTGTTGCCATCAAGGACAATATGTGCACCGAGGGCCAACTGACCACCTGTGCATCGAAGATCCTGGGCAATTTCGTTCCGACCTATACCGCTACTGCGGTACAGGCCATGAAGGATGCAGGTGTTGTGATCCTTGGAAAGACAAATATGGACGAATTCGCCATGGGAAGTACCTCAGAGACCTCCTACTTCGGACCCACGAAGAATCCGAGAGACCTCTCCCGTGTACCCGGCGGTTCCTCCGGTGGTTCTGCAGCTGCAGTTGCAGCAGATTTATGTGCGGCTGCATTGGGAAGTGATACCGGCGGATCCATCCGTCAGCCCGCAGGTTTCTGCGGCGTGACCGGCATCAAGCCCACCTACGGACGGGTATCCCGGTATGGCCTGATCGCCTATGGTTCGTCTCTGGATCAGATCGGACCGCTGGCGAAGGACGTGGCAGACTGTGCCACCATTTTGGAGATCATTTCAACAAAGGATGAGAAGGATTCCACTTCCGCACGTCTTGCTGAGGGAAGTGAGGAAGCTGCAACGGACTTTACCTCCGCGCTTGTAAAGGATGTTAAGGGGTTGAAGATCGGCGTTCCGAGGGACTATTTCATCGACGGACTTGATCCCGAGGTAAAGGAGAAGGTGCTGGCAGCAGCGGATAAATTCCGGGAGCTGGGTGCAGAGGTGGAAGAGTTTGACCTGGGAATGGTAGAGTACGCCATCCCGGCTTACTACATCATCGCCTGCGCAGAGGCGTCTTCAAACCTGGAGCGCTTCGACGGCGTGAAGTACGGCTATCGTACCGAAAGCTACACCGATCTGCACAATATGTATAAGAAGACCCGTTCCGAAGGTTTCGGAGCCGAGGTGAAGCGCAGGATCATGCTGGGAAGCTTCGTACTTTCCTCCGGATACTATGATGCATACTATGTAAAGGCTCTTCGTGTTAAAGCACTGATCAAGCAGGCCTTTGACAAGGCCTTTGAGAAATACGACGTGATCCTGGGACCGGTAGCGCCCACGACAGCGCTGCCCATCGGAGAGTCTCTTTCGGATCCCATCAAAATGTACCTCGGGGACATTTACACCGTATCCGTCAATCTTGCAGGCATACCGGGCATCTGTCTCCCCTGCGGAGAAGATTCTAAGGGACTTCCCGTGGGACTGCAGCTTCTCGGACAGACATTTGCCGAGAAGAAGATCATACGGGCTGCGTATACCTACGAACAGAGCAAATAGCCTGATAAAGGAGAGCATAAATGAGTAAAGACTATGAGGTTGTCATCGGACTGGAGGTCCATGTTGAGCTGAATACAAAGACGAAGATCTTCTGCGGATGCTCCACAGCCTTCGGAGGTGCGCCGAATACCCATGTGTGTCCGGTCTGCTCCGGTATGCCGGGAAGCCTTCCGGTACTGAACAGGGCAGTGGTTGAAAAAGCCATCGCAGTAGGACTTGCAACCCACTGTGACATTACCCGCAACAGCAAATTTGACCGGAAGAATTATTTCTATCCGGATAATCCGCAGAACTACCAGATCTCTCAGCTGTACTATCCCATTTGCAGGAACGGCTACGTGGCCATCAAGGATGCGGAGGGAAATGAAAAGCACGTGCGGATCCATGAGATCCATATGGAGGAGGATGCCGGAAAGCTGGTACATGATGCTTTCACGGATGAGACCTACGTGGATTTCAATCGTTCCGGCGTTCCGCTGATCGAGATCGTTTCCGAGCCGGATATGCGCTCGGCTGATGAGGTTATCGCTTACCTGGA
>CADBOW010000281.1 GCA_902796375.1 uncultured Lachnospiraceae bacterium
GATCAGGAGTATTTCCTGAACACATTTAAGAAGGAAAATGTTATCGAGATCCTTCAGTCCGGGAATTCATTTTCGATGAATTACCGCATAATCGGAAGTGAAGCTCCGATCCACTATTTCCTGAAAACGATCCGGGGATTTGATCAGAAGGTTGTAATCGGAGTCCGGAATGTGGAGAAGCAATGGCAGCATGAGAACCGGACGGAAAATGAGATCAATGTCTATCGCCATATAGCCGGTGCGCTGGCCAGTCGCTATGAGGTGATCTACTATATTAGTTCGGATGATAATTCATATACACAGTACAGCGCCAGTAATGAGTATTCAAAACTGGGAACCACCCGGAAGGGGGATGATTTCTTTGCAGATGCCGCTGATGACATCCGGAAGTTTATTTATCCGGAGGATGTGCAAAGGGTTCTGAGAGAGCTGGAGAAAGACCAGCTGATGGCGCATCTCTCGGAAAGCGGATCGATCACCCTGAGCTATCGCCAGATTCTGGGAGAGGGGACCAAGTATGTATCCATGAATGCGGTCCGCCCGAAGAATGATCCGAACCACATCGTTATGGGCGTTATGGATGTGGATGCTCAGGTTCGCCGTGAGCGGAGCATTATGGAGAAGAGCAAGACCTTCGACGAGATTGCCATGGCACTGGCCACCCGCTATGAGGTGATCTATCATGTAAATCTTCTGACGGATGAGTACTCCGAGTACAGTGTCAGTGATAAATATAGCAAGCTGAAGGTTGGAAGCAGGGGCTCCGATTTCTTCACGGAAACACAGAAGAATATGAAGAGAGACATCTATCCGGAGGATCTTCCGATGATGTCCCGGGCGATGGAGAAGGACTATCTGCTGAAAAATCTGGAAGATACCGGAAAGATATTCCTGAATTACCGTCTGATCCTGGATGGACGTCCTCAGTTCGTTACACTGTTTGCAGTTCGCCCGAAGGAAGATTCCGATCATATCATCGTAGCTGTGGCGAATGTAGATGCAGCCCGGCGGAAGGAACTGGAGCTGGAGCAGGCCATCGGATCGGCCATCGATATGGCAAATAAGGATGCGCTGACTGGAGTTAAGAACAAGCATGCCTATGCAAATGTTGAAATGCAGATGGATGAGCAGATCCAGAAGGATGAGCTCGAACGATTTTCCATCGTTGTCTGTGATATCAACGGACTGAAGCAGGTAAATGACAGCGTAGGTCATAGTGCCGGAGACGATTTTATCCGGAGCGCCTGTGAGATCGTCTGCAATACCTATAAGCACAGTCCGGTCTTTCGGATCGGCGGGGATGAATTTGCAGTCATCCTGAAGGGAAGCGATTATGAGCATCGTATGGAGCTGCTGACGGAGATGGGCGGACGACAGGAGGCCAACAGAAAGGCCGGCCTGGTTACGCTTGCTTTTGGAATGTCGGATTATGATCCGGAGAATGATATCCGTGTTCAGGATGTTTTCGAGCGTGCGGATAAGCTGATGTATGAAAGAAAGAAGCGGATCAAGAAAGCAATCGCAGAAGGAGAGGATCCTTCAAAGCACTTCATGAATGCTTCGGAGTCAGAGCTGGCTTCCATCAGTGATGCGAAACTGAAAGACTATCCTGCTGAGAGAAAACGCAGACTGGACAAGCTGTTTGAAGCCTTTTCCATCGTGGCTGAGGGAACCTATGCGTATCTCTGCGATATGCGATATGATGTATCCAGATGGTCGAAGAATGCCGTGATCGCCTTCGGACTGCCATCGGAGTATATGTTTGCAGCAGGTGATATCTGGGAGAAGAAGATTCATTCCGAGGACATCGACGTATACCATGAAGAGATAGATAATATTTTCAGTGGTAAGGCCAGTGGCCATGATATGCAATACAGAGCCAGGAAGGTCAGCGGAGAGTATGTGATCTGTACATGCCGGGGAACGGTTCTGATCGACGAAAACGGAGTTCCGGAGTATTTCGTCGGTTCGATCCGAAATCATTCCATACAGGAGCATATTGATACCCTGACCGGACTCAGCAATCAATATGGATTCCTGGAGTCTCTGCAGGATAATATGGCAAGAGAAACGGAAATGGAGATCGTCCTTCTGGGCATCGGTCGTTTCGCCGAGTTTAATAATGTATACGGATATCATTTCGGAAATAAGATCCTGCAGCGTTTTGCAAGACATCTGTACGAATATGTGGGAAATAACGGAACTGTCTTCCGCCTGGACGGAACGAAATTTGTGGTGATGTCCAATACCCGTAAAAGCGGAGAACTCAGGGAAAGATATGAAACCCTACGAAGATACTGCAGAACAGAGTTCGAGGTGGATGGAAGGAACATCATCCTGGATCTGAATGCGGGTCATATCTCGGTGAAGAATTTTGATGTGGATTCCCAGACGGTATATGCCTGCCTGAGCTTCGTATACAGCGAGAGCAAGCTGCACCGGCAGGGGGATATGGTTGACTTCCTGAACCAGCTGAACAACGAGAACTCCCAGCGGATTGAGAAGCTGCACTATATCCGCGGCTCCATCATGAAGAATTACGAGGGCTTCTACCTTGTTTATCAGCCTGTTGTGGATTCGAAGACGGAGAAGCTGATCGGTGCCGAGGCGCTGATCCGATGGAAGAGCAAACGGTATGGCGTGGTGCCGCCGGATCATTTTATTCCCCTTCTGGAGAAGGATCCTCTGTTCCCGGAGCTGGGCGAATGGATCCTGGAGACAGCACTCCGGGATGCAAAGGAGATCATGAAGAAGATTCCGGAATTCGTGGTAAATGTGAATCTGTCCTATACCCAGCTGGAGAAGGGCGGTTTTGTGGACATGGTGCTTCAGAAGCTGAAGAAGGAGGAATTCCCGCCGGACCATCTCTGCCTGGAGATCACGGAGCGATGCCGTCTGTTGGATATGAGTATCCTGCAGAATATGATCGTGTCACTTCGCAGCTTTGGTGTGAAGATCGCGCTGGATGATTTCGGAACCGGATTCTCATCCATAGGACTTGTGAAGAATCTTCCCTTTGATACCATCAAGATAGACCGAAGCTTCGTACACCGGATCGAAGAGGATGAGAAGGAGAAGGCACTGGTAGAGAACTTCGTTAATGTGGCGGCTACCTTCGGAGCAAAGGTCTGCATCGAGGGAATCGAAACCGAGGGCATGAAGGAGATTCTCAAGAAATACCGTGTGCAGAGCTTCCAGGGATACTATTATGCGAAGCCTCTACCCATCGAGGAGATGAAGGAGATGCTGGATTCCTGGAAATGACCGGGAGTATTTGAACCGAATATAGAGAACCGTCTGCCGGAGACCCGGTGGACCGAAAGAAGGAAAGAGTGTCAGTCAGCCGGCACTCTTTTTTTCTTCTTCGGTTATCGGTTCAATTTTTTTAGGCTTTGGCCCGGACTGTTTCATTTGTTTTTATTTGAGAAGATCCGCCAGGGTTTTCTTATAGAAGAAATCATGTACCATCTGGTCGAACTCCGTCCACATGGGAAGGGTCTGGCAGTTTTCCCGGCGAGGGCATTCATAATCCGGATCCTCCAGACATGCCACGGAGGAGAGTGTCCCCTCCATCAGCTCCAGGATCTCGCCTACGGAGTATTCCTTCGGCTTCCGGCAGAGCTGATATCCGCCGCCCTTACCGCTGACACCGGCGAGCATACCGCCCTCCACCAGGCTTTTCACGATGATTTCCAGATACTTCTTGGAAATGCCCTGTCGCTCGGCAATATCCTTTAATGGGATATAGCTGTCCTTCTTCTGTTCCGCAAGATCGATCATAACGCGGAGCGCGTATCTTCCTCTGGTTGAAATCATTTTCCCAATCCCCCTTCTTCCTTCATTTTACCTACTGTACCATAGGGCGAATAGGTAATTCAAGAAAAAATATAAAAAACCTATTGACACAGTAGGCGAATAGGTGTAGAATGACGAACTGTAAAGAAGAACAAGTGCTCGCGTCACACAACAGGGGGCACGGAAAGGAAAGAAGAGCGATGAAGAACAGAGTCTATACAACATGTATGTGTATGATGATGTGTGGTTGCATACTGC
>CADBOW010000282.1 GCA_902796375.1 uncultured Lachnospiraceae bacterium
ACTACAAGGTTGATAGGCACAGAGTGGAAGTGCGGTGACGTATGGAGCGGATGTGTACTAATAGGTCGAGGGCTTTTCCTAAAAGAGTGAAAAGAATGATCGGTTTGATTCGCAGAATGAGTCTTGTGGACTGTTTGTATGAGGTTTTGAAGGAACAACAAAAATGAGTCGTGTGTGAACACGGCTCATTTTTTGTTTTGCGTGGTATCTTCCTTCATTTCTTTTTTGTCCAGGTATCTGCGTCTGGTTTCCAGAATCCGCTGATAGGTTTCGGGGTGAAGCCTTCGGAATTCTTCGTCCCGACGCTCCCGGTGGCGTTTCAGGCGTTCAAGGTAAGAGGGGTTTCGACTCAGGATCTTTTCTTCCAGGATCATGTGTCTCTCTATGATCCTTTCTTCAAGCTGTTCCGCAAGGGCACTGTTCTGTCTGGACTGCTCCTGTGTCTGCAGGAAGAGCTGCATTTCCAGATGATCCAGGAATTCATCCTCGTCCGCGTAATTCCAGTAACCGTGTGCCAGTCGCTTTTCTTCGATCAGAAGGGTTTCCACATCCGTTTCCGGCTCCTCCCGAAGCCGGATGGCGATCTGCCTTGCGATCTCCTGCAGGATCTGTTCCGCCTCATCACCATAGGCCCAGGTCAGTTCGGCCAGCTGCTTTCCGTAGGAGTTCTTCTGCTCTGAATTCACATCCTCCAGCTCATAAGGCTTATCATAGCCCGCATCCCTCAGTGCAAGGGAGATACGGGATCGTACGGCACCGGACCGGATCAGTTCTTCGGCTCCGAATGCGCGCAGTTCGGCATTTACTCCCGAAATATGTCCGGCCAGATAGAAGCGTATACCCTGTTTCTGAAATTTGTGATAAAGGGCAAGCAGGCGTTCTGCCGCAGTGACATCCACACTGATGATCCCGCCTGCATCGATGACGATTACACGGGTGTCCGGCCGGATCGCGGCTGACAGTCCGTCTTCGAAATAGGATATATTCGCGAAGAAGAGAGCGCCGGAGAAACGATACAGCAGTACATGACGGATCGGTAAATAGTTTCCCTTCCGTTTCAGACTGTGATAGCCCTCCTCTTCCGGATCTACGCCCAGGATTTCGATCTTTGGTCTGGACTGACGGAAGATGAAGGTGACGGAGGACAGGAGAACGCCTACGATCACGCCGTAGATGGTTCCCATCAGAAGAACGGCGATCATGGCAGCCCAGAAGATCACATATTCGGTTTTGTCCACCTTCCTCAGCTTGCGGGCAAGCTGTATCTCAAAGGTTCCGATAAGGGCGGAGATCACGATGCCGGTCAGCACCGGGATCGGAAGATAGGATATGAAGCCGGTTCCGAAAAGGAGGATCAGCACCATGGTGAGGCAGGCAGAGACGGACATCCATTGGGAACGGACTCCGAACTGATCGGCGATACCGGACCGGGAGACGCTTCCGTTCACCGGACAGCATCCTGTGGCGGCTGCTGCCGCATTTCCAAGAGAATATGCCAGAATCTCCCGACGGGGTTTCAGGGTTTCATCATATTTCAGCGCATAATTGCTGGAAGCAAGCAGCGTCTCCGAGAGGATAACAACAGCTATGATAAATGAAGATACCAGCAGTGTCCTGTAGTTATCCGGAAAAAGAGTGAAATCCGGGAGAACCGGTGCGGGAAGCCCCTGTTCCACGGAGGGAAGACAGGCAATCCCCGCTTCCTTTAACGGAAATACTGCGGTGGCAAGTACCCCCAGGACCATGACGATGGCCTGCATGGGAAGCTTCGGAACGAAGTGCCTGCAGATCAGGATCAGAAGTGTGGTACCAAGCCCCAGCAGCAGGGACGGCAGGTGAAAATGCTTCACAGCTTCGTCATAGATATGAACCACAAGATCGATCAGCTCTCCGCTGCCTGAGGTCCCGCCGAACAGCTTCGGGATCTGCATGCAGATGATGGTGACTCCGATCCCCGTGATAAAACCGCCGATCACAGGCTGCGATATGAATATCAGTAATCGGTTTGCTTTCAGAAGAAAGAAGACCAGAAGCCAGAGGGAGACCAGGATGGTGATCAGCGGCATGATCCGGATGGCTGCATCGGATCCTGCGGCGATCCCGAGGGTTGACAGCAGTGCGCCTGTCAGAGCGGCAGGAGCGGCATCAACACCGAATACAAATCTGGGAGAGCTGGTCAGGATCCCGTACACCAGGATCGGAAGAAATGAGCCGTACAGACCGTAGATCGCCGGAAGTCCGGCCACCAGGGCATATCCCATGGAAATGGGGATGGAAACTAGTGCGATTAGAACACCGATCAGAAGGTCCTTTCCTGCATATTGAATTGAAATCCGGTTTTTCACCATGTAGACCTCCTGAATACGCACCTTTCTTCTATCATAACCGAAAGT
>CADBOW010000283.1 GCA_902796375.1 uncultured Lachnospiraceae bacterium
TTCCCCCCTTACATCAAGAAATATGTTCAGCATTTCCCCCTGCATTTCAGAAAACTGAAATGAAACCAGGAACCGTCCCCTGTTTCATTTTTCAGGAAACTGGAATGAAACGGAGAACCGTCCCTGTTTCATTTTTCAGGAAGCTGGAATGAAACGGGGAACCGTCCCCTGTTTCATTCTGTCTGTATGAAACGGGAAATCGACATCCTGACTTTTTGTTTCATTTTCACAGAAAAACTGGTAATTATATGTAATCCATGATAAAATCAGTATAAATGACTCCCGTGCAAAAAGCCGTTCCCCACCTCACATCGTGCCTGCACGTAAGCGGGGCAGAAGGCTGGCAATTCATCGGACATCTTACAGATCAGGGGATTCAGAAGACGCAGTAGCGGTTGAAGAATTTTCGACCTGTGCGGTGACCGTAAGTATGCGATGTTATGACTGGATTTATCCAGGAAGAACATCGCATACTTACGAGGCACCCGCCAACGGAATGAGCAAAGTGCGGATGCGCTGCAGCCGCAGAAGCGCGTAGCGCGGATTTTGCGAATGCCGTTGATATCGGTCACCTTAGTGACCGCACAGGTCGAGAATTCTGCTGAAGCAGATAATCGGAGGAATGCGATCATGCGCGTGAAAAAGACAGGTTCGTATGTGCTGAGTCTGGCTGTAATGCTTATCATAGCCATGTCTTTTGCAGCATATGCACAGGAGAAGGCAGATCAGAAGGTTGTGCGCGTTGGCTGGTATGACTCATCCTTCTGCTACTGGGATCCGTTTGGAAGACGCTGCGGCATCGATTACGAATATCAGGAAAAGATATCCGCATACACAGGCTGGACCTACGAATACGTGGAGGACAGCTGGTCAAACCTGTTTCAGATGCTGAAAAACGGGGAGATTGATCTTCTGAGCGATGTCTCCTTTAAACCGGACCGCACAGAATTCATGCTCTTCCCCGATCTGCCCATGGGATCGGAAGCCTATTACATCTATGCGGATGCCGGGAACAGAGATCTCTCGGCGGAGGATCTCACTTCCTTCAACGGGAAGCGGATCGGCGTCAACGAGGGCAGCATTCAGGAGGGCTTTCTGAAGGACTGGGCGGAAAGAAATGATCTTTCCATCGAGATCGTCTCTCTGGATGTCGAAGAGGCAGAATCCCTGGATATGCTTACCCGTGGAGAACTTGACGGATATACGACGGTCTACGCCTTTGGCTCCGAGCAGAAGATCGTCCCCATCGCCAGAGTTGGTGCCTCGGATTATTACTATGCCGTCAATAAGGACAGACCGGATCTTCTGTCAGAGCTGAACATGGCTTTGTCCTGTATTCAGGATGAGGATCCGGATTTCAGATACAGAATCTTCCAGGAAAACAACTATAACACACATACGGATATTTCACTGACACCAGGCCAGGAGGACTGGCTGCAGGAGCATGGAACCATCCGTATCGGATATCGTGAAGCTTCTCTCCCGTTCTGTGAAACTGACAAAGAGACGGGGAAGCTGACCGGAGCCCTGAGAGATTATCTGAATCATGCTGCCAATCATCTGAGAAACTATCATGTTCAGTTCGAGACGATCCCCTTTGAGTCTACAGCTGCGGCCCTGAATGCCATGAGGGCCGGGAAAATAGACTGCGTATTTCCGGTCAACCTGAGCGCTTATGATGCTTCGGTCATGGACGTGTGGATCACCAGTCCGGCTATGAAGACAGAAATGAATGCTGTCATGCGCTCTTCAGATCAGCAGAGTCTCTCACGTGACAGTACGACCACTTTTGCGGTTCATGAGGATGATCTGAATATTGAAACATTTATCATGGACAAGTATCCTGCATCCAGCAGGAAAAGCTATGCGGACGGCAAAGCCTGCTTTGGAGCGGTTGCCTCCGAGGATGCTGACTGTATCCTTGTCAGCAATTACAGAATGACTGCTGTAGAGGATATCATGACGAAATACAGGCTGTTTTCCGTACCGACCGGAGAAACCATGCCGCTTTCCTTTGCGGTGAACAGGGCGGATCGTGACCTGTATTTCATCATGAATAAAACAGCAGTCATAACGGACAGTGATGACATGGACTCCGCACTGGCTTCCTACACGCTTTCCAACCAGAGGGTATCTTTTTCAAGGTTTCTGAAGGATAACTGGCTTGTTGTCATACTTGTTCTGACTGCAGTGTTCACGGTTATCATTATCCTGCTGCTGCAGAAGCTGAGGGCGGAACGGACAGCTAACGAGCAGAAACAGCTGCTGGAGGAGGCGGAGAAAATCGTAGAGCTGAAACAGACCATCGCGTCCCTTCTGGACAACATGCCGGGCATGAATTTCACCAAGGATGCCACGACCGGCGTGTATCTGGCCTGCAACCAGAGCTTTGTGGAGTATGCGCATAAGGAAAACCAGGATGCTGTAATCGGTCTTACTGCCGCTGAAATCTTTGACTCCAAAACAGCCGCCAAGTTTGATGAAGAGGACAGAATTGCCCTTTCGATGGATACACCGTACATCTTTGTGGAGGATGTACCGGACGCAGATGGAAACCTGCATCAGCTCCAGACAA
>CADBOW010000284.1 GCA_902796375.1 uncultured Lachnospiraceae bacterium
CTTGCAAGTGTATTAAAAATTCGCATATCCGCCATTCCTCTTTTCTATATTCCCGCTCCGTCCGTCAGCTGGAGACGGTTCTCCAGTTCACTGACTGCCTGGCTGTTTCTGTCGATCCGTACCCGGTCATCCTCCTGCTGCTGTTCCAGGATCCGAAGTGTCTGCTTCAGTGTTTCATTTTCATCCTTCAGAAGTTCGATCATATTTGCGATGGGGTCCGGAAGGTCTACCTGGTTCAGATCCAGCCGCGGAATGTGTACATCATCCTGCTTCGCAATGCGTCCTGGAATTCCCACCACTGTGGAATTCGGCGGTACATCGCGGATCACCACGGAACCCGCACCGATCTTGGAATTCTCACCTACCGTAATGGAGCCCAGGACCTTTGCGCCGGCGCTGACCATTACGTTATCCTCCAGGGTAGGATGTCTCTTCCCGTGTTCCTTTCCGGTACCACCCAGAGTAACTCCCTGGTATAATGTGACATTCTTCCCGATGATGGTGGTTTCGCCGATCACCACACCATGGCCGTGATCTATAAAGAACCCTTCTCCGATCTCCGCACCGGGATGGATCTCGATTCCGGTCTTACGGGCCGCCTTCTGGGATATCTTCCGGGCCTTGTAAAAATTCCCTTTTTTATACTCTCTGTGAGCCTTATGATAGGACCACATTGCCCAGAAAAACGGGTACAGCAAAGCCTCCCGGTCACTGTGGATGGATGGATCCCGCTCCCGGATGATCTTAATCTGTTCATTATAGAATTCCGAAAACTTCATATTATGCCTCGGTTCCGAACCGGGTTACAGCTCCCGGCTCCCATTTGTTCTTCTGAGCCACCTTATAAGGTTAGCCGAAAGGGCTTCGATTGTCAAGTATTGCGCTGAGAAAGACACAAACGGCATACCCGAAAGACGGATGCGACCGATCCGGGGCCGTATCTACCCCCGGGTATAATACCCCCGCATCGGCTGGTGGATCAAAGCCCTTTGTTCCATGGACAGAAGGAGGGACAGGGTGTCCTGCAGGGTTCCGTCTCCATCTGCGATCAGCTCGTCCACATGCACCGGAACGAAGGAAAGCTTCGAAAGGATTCTTCGCTCCTCCTTCGTCAGTTCCGTCTCCTCCGGATCTCCGGAGGGATCACCCTTCTTCCCCTTTTTCTTCGGTTTCAGGCCCAGATCCTCCAGAATCTCCTCCGGACCCGTAACGCACATGGCTCCCTGCCGGATCAGATTGTTTGTCCCTTCACTGAGAGGATCACCCAGACGCCCCGGGACAGCATACACGCTTCGTCCCTGATCCAGCGCCGCATCTGCCGTGATCAGGGTCCCGGACCTTTTCCTGGCCTCCAGTACCAGAAGCCCCGCCGAGAGGCCGCTGATGATCCGGTTCCGTAACGGGAACTGGATTCCCAGAGGCGCCGTTCCCGGCGCATATTCCGAAACCACCAGATGATTCTCGCACATTTCCCCATACAGATTGAAGTTCCTCTGGGGATAGCAGATATCGATCCCTCCCCCCAGGACTCCGATGGTGGTTCCTCCGGAACGGATTGTCTGTCTGTGGGCCTCCGTGTCGATCCCGTTTGCCAGTCCGCTGACGATCACAATCCCGGCGGATGCAAGAACGGATACGAAGCGCCCTGTCATTTCCTTTCCATACAGACTGGGCGTCCTGGTTCCCACGACTCCCACAGCGGTCCGGTTCAGCAATTCCATCCGCCCCCGGTAGAACAGCGTGACCGGAGGATCCGGAATCTCACGGAGAAGCGCCGGATAGTCCGGATCCGCTGGAGTAAGAAAAGGATATCCCCTTCTTTCATAGTCTTCTGCCAGCCGAAGGATCTGCTGATCCTGTCTGGTGACACAGATCTCCTCAAAGGTTTCCTGTTTGATCCATTGATCCGAAACCAATGCCATCAGCCCGGATTCCGGGATCCGGTACAGCTCTGCCGCTGAACCAAAGATTTCCAGCAGCCTCTGACGGGCCGCCGGGGAAAGGGTTCTCAGCCTTCCCAGCCAGAGATAAGCGGTTCTGTCATCCATCATTCCCCCTCACCCCCTTCCGTCCCGGAGGAGCCTGCATTTCGAAAGAACAGAGCCTCCGCCACATCAGCCTGTGTCACCTCATCATGTCCCGCCAGATCCGCGATGGTTCGTGCGAGGCGAAGTACCTTGAAATAGCCCCTGGCTGAAAGCTCCCCCGTACGATAGACCTCCTCCAGCATCTGACTTTCTTCTCTTCCCAGCCGGACGTATTCCTTCAGTAAGGGCTGGGGAACCGCCGAATTAAAGCAGAAGCTCTCCCCCTTATACCGAAGCAGCTGCCGATGACGGGCCTCCTCGATCCGGCCACGAACAATTTCACTGGTTTCTTCCACAGAACTGCCCAGAAGGTCCCCCAGCTCCACAGGCCGGACCTCGATCCGCATATCGATCCGATCCATAATGGGATGACTGATCCGGTTCCGATATTCTATGATCTGCCGCTCCGTGCACCGACAGCGTGCCCGATCCGGATAGAAGCCGCAGGGACAATGATTTCTGGCGGCCACCAGCATGAAATTCGCCGGAAAACGATAGGATGCCTTCACCCGGGACACAGTGACCTCCCGGTCCTCCAAAGGCGCTCTCAAGCTCTCGATGACCCCCCGCCCGAATTCCGGAAACTCATCCAGAAAGAGCACGCCGCAGTCTGCCAGCGACACCTCACCGGGTTTTGGAATGGCGCCTCCCCCCAGTAAGGCCGCAGCGGACACACTTGCATGGGGACTGCGGAAGGGGCGGAGCTTCATCAGGCCGCTCTGCCCCTTCAGGAGCCCGGCCACACTGTAGATCTTCGTCAGCTCCAGCTGCTCTTCGTAACTCATTTCCGGCATAAGTCCGGGAAGACATTTTGCCATCAGTGATTTTCCCGCACCGGCACTTCCCGTCAGGAGAATATTGTGAAATCCGGCCACGGCGATCTCCACTCCCCGTTTCATGATCCTCTGACCATGAATCTCGGAAATGTCATGAAATCCGCCCTGCTGCACTGCTCTCGAGGTATCCCTCTCCACCGCCGCCGGAACGGTTTCTCCCGAGAGAAAGGATACAACCTGCTGCAGGCTGTCCACACCGTACACCTCGATCCCATCGATGCAGGCAGCTTCAGCCGCATTATTTCCGGGCACCACAAGCCTCCGGTATCCCTGCCCGGCAGCAAAATGCGCCACCGCAAGAACACCGGGTATCTCCCGGACGCTTCCGTCCAGTCCC
>CADBOW010000285.1 GCA_902796375.1 uncultured Lachnospiraceae bacterium
CAGCTGACAAAGCTGACAAACTGAATAACAAATTGGAATCACCCTCTTTACAAAGTCGAACATACGTTCTATAATGACAGTGAAGAGGGTGATTTTATGGATGAAGACAGACTGAATGAAAATCGAGTTGATGTGATCTGCCAGCACAGCAGGGACGGAGAGGTGATCCCTCTCAGGCTTCGGGTGTGTGATGAGGAAGGGGAGCTTCATGCCTATACCATAAGGAGTTACAGGAATCTGTCCGGGCGCGGAGCCTATACGGCGGCGGACGGGACCTACATCACGGACCGGCTGCTTGTCTTCGATTGTCATATCCAGGTGCTGGGACGGATCCGCACCGTGCGGCTATATTTTGACAAGGTCCGGAACCTGTGGGCCATGACGGTTTAGAGGGTTCACGCCTTCAAGGCAAAGTTTTCAAAGGCGTAACTGCTGCATACAGGAATCGATATACAAAAACAGCCGGAGGGGCATGTCTCCTCCGGCTGTTTTCTATTATAATCTTTTGCGCGATACCACCGGCAGGCACGCCTGCGTGCATATTTGCCGGTTCCGGTTATTACTGAAATGCTTCGCCGGGATGCTCGATCAGTTCCGTGGTGAGGATATCATTTACCACCTTGATCACATCATCCGGTTCCAGACCATGTACATAGCTGGCTTCCTCAACACTTTCGTACAGAGCGACACCGCAGGTGACGCAGTGCATTCCCACGGACAGAAGTGCCTTGGCAGCGGACGGATATTTTGCAACCACATCACCGATCAGCATATCCTTGGTGATGAACTGACGGATGCCGTCCTCGTCTACGGGGATGTCCCTGTATTTCTCTGCCGGATCCTCGGAGGGTTCGTCTGCACCGGCCTGGGAAGCAGATTCAATCTGCTCGGTTACATCGGCCTGAGAAGCGGATTCAATCTGCTCAGTCACATCGGCCTGGGAAGCGGATTCGGTCTGCCCGGCTGCATCAGCCTGCGGGGCAGCTGCCTCCGCCGGATTCCCTTCCGGTGTTTCAGCTGTGTTGGTTCCGTTATGTATTTTATCCCAAGATATAAATTCACTGATCATAGTTGCCTCCGGATTCCTGTGTTGCATGGAATTACTGACAAAAACGATTAAAAACCTTTTTTTTAGATTTGTCAAGATGGAACCATCGTAAGAATTGCCCAAAAACAGACGCTATTTCCCGCATTTTTCTATCCCGCAAGGTTTGACACATGGAAAAGGATAGTGTTATACTTTAACAGTGTGTATTCAGGCAGGAATCGCACGAATACGCCCAGTTTCCACAGGGTGCAGAACTATGGATCGAAAGGAACTACCGACTATGTACGACAAGGTTTCAAATAAGCTGGCCTTCGTTGAGAACGAAGAGAAGGTTCTTAATTTCTGGAATGAGAATCAGGTGTTTGAAAAGAGTATCGAGGAGAAGAAGGATCTTCCCACGTATACCTTCTATGACGGACCTCCGACCGCAAATGGAAAGCCGCACATCGGTCATGTGCTGACCCGCGTCATCAAGGATATGATCCCGCGGTATCAGACCATGAAGGGGCATAAGATCATCCGTAAGGCAGGATGGGACACCCACGGACTTCCGGTGGAGCTGGAGGTGGAGAAGGAGATCGGTATCGATGGCAAGGAGCAGATTGAGGCTTACGGCATCGAGCCTTTCATCAAGAAGTGCAAGGAATCCGTATGGCAGTACAAGAGCATGTGGGAGCAGTTCTCCGGCAAGGTAGGCTTCTGGGCTGACATGGATGATCCGTATGTAACCCATCACAATGACTATATCGAGTCCGAATGGTGGGCTCTGAAGAAGATCTGGGATATGGGTCTTCTCTATAAGGGCTTTAAGGTGGTTCCTTATTGTCCCCGCTGCGGAACCCCCCTGTCCTCCCACGAGGTGGCTCAGGGCTATAAGAGCGTTAAGGAGCGTTCCGCCATCGTTCGTTTCAGGGCTAAGGTTGCCGAGGGAGAAGAGCAGTATTATTTCCTGGCATGGACCACAACCCCCTGGACACTTCCCTCCAACCTGGCACTCTGCGTAAATCCGTCTGAGACTTATGTGAAGGTTAAGGCCTGCGACGGTTATACCTACATCATGGCAGAGGCATTGCTGGATACCGTTCTCGGCGCACTGACCGAGGAGAAGGACAAGGAAGGAAATGCGAAGTACGCAGCTCTTTCCAACGGCAAGGCATATGAGGTTCTGGAGAGCTACAAGGGAATCGACCTGGAGGGCAGAGAATATGAGGCTCTCTGGGAGGCTACTGCAGAGAAGGCTGAGAAGCAGCATAAGAAAGCACATTACATCGTAGCGGATGACTACGTAACCATGACCGACGGTACCGGTATCGTACATATCGCACCGGCCTTCGGTGAGGATGACGGACGTGTGGG
>CADBOW010000286.1 GCA_902796375.1 uncultured Lachnospiraceae bacterium
AAGTCAATCTATTATAGCAGATTCGGCATTGTTTTGAAAGTAAAATATCTACACGTCGGAGGTTTCGGAATGAGTCCAAATCAACTTCGGATCGAGCAATACGAAACAGTGCTTTATGATGCAAATCTGAACCCGCTGGGGATTCCTGTCTCGGTAAAGCAGTCTATCGCAAACAATATCAGCTCCATCATCAAATACCCGGATATCTATTATGCAAATCTGAAAACCGCCATTGCGGACTACGCAGGTACTTCTCTGGAACGGATCATCATGGGAAACGGTTCTCCGGATCTCCTGCGTCTCTTCGCCGCGCTTCTGACGCCGAAGAAGGCCATGATCCTGGTGCCCAGCAGCACCGAGTACGAGAAGGTCATGAATGCCTACGGCACCGAAACGGTTTTCTATGAGCTGGATGAGGAGCAGGAATATGAGCTGGATGTTACGGACCTGATGTCAAAGCTGGATTCCTCACTGGATCTGCTGATCATCGGAAATCCCAACAATCCCACATCCAAAATGATCACCCGGGATGAGATGGCCCAGCTGGCAGAGGCCTGCAAGGCTCTGGACATTTTCCTTCTTGTGGATGAAATGTATGTGGAGTTCCTGGATGACTATGATGAGGTTACATCGGTTCCTCTGACGGATGAATTCGAGAATCTGGCAGTACTCCGAAGCGTATCCAAGTTCTTCGCCGTACCGGGGCTTCGGTTCGCCTATGCCATCATGAACAATGAGGAGCTGGGAAGGATCATAGATCTTACCACCACCAAGAACAATATCGCCACACTGTCCGCCATCGCCGGGATCGACATGTTCAAGGATACGAAATATATCGAAGACTCCCGTTCCACCATTCATACGGAACGCAGTCTGGTCTATCTGGCCATGGCCCCCTGCCGGACCATTCGGCTGTTCAAGCCTCAGGCGAACTTCATGCTGATGAAGATCCTGAAGGAGGACCTGAACTCCTCCATGGTGGCCGAGCACTGCAGTCTGCGGGGTATCATGATCCGCCGATGCGACGACATCCGAGGACTCAGCAACAAATACATCCGCTTCTGCTTCATGAATCCGAAGCAGAACGACCTGATGGTAAATACCATTCTTGAGGTTGTGTGAGCACAGGACACTTTGCACAGAACAATCATGACCGGATATCACAGCCGGATATCATACCTGAATGCCATTGACGGCATTACAGAGCAATACATAACAATACTGAACGAAGGGACAGCCCCACCGGGAGCTGCCCCTTTTCTTTCTTTTTTCTTATGATTCTGTCTTACCCTTAAGCTTCCGCCTTCGGATCCTGCGTTTCTGCTTTCAGATCCTGTGCTTCCGCCTTCAGGCCCTATGCCTCCACCTTCGGAAGCTTTGCAACGGAGGCTGCGATTTCCTCATCCGTGGGGATGTAATCCGTCATCTCTCCGTCATTGTATTTCTGATATGCCACCAGATCGAAATATCCGGTTCCGGTCAGACCGAAGACGATGGTCTTCTCCTCCCCGGTCTCTGCGCACTTCTTTGCCTCATTCAGTGCGGCACGGATCGCATGTGAACTCTCCGGTGCCGGAAGGATTCCCTCGGTGCGGGCAAAGAGTTCAGCCGCCTCGAACACATCCGTCTGTTCTACGGAAACCGCCTCCATATATCCGTCATGATACAGCTGTGAAAGAGTGCTGCTCATACCATGGAACCGAAGTCCGCCTGCATGGTTTGCTGAAGGAATGAAGCTGGATCCCAGTGTATACATCTTCGCCAGCGGGCAGATCATACCCGTGTCGCAGAAGTCGTATGCGAAGGTACCCCTTGTGAAGCTGGGGCAGGATGCGGGCTCCACTGCGATAATGCGGTAATCCGCTTCACCCCGGAGCTTCTCACCCATAAACGGAGCGATGAGTCCTCCCAGATTGGATCCGCCGCCGGCACAGCCGATGATGATATCCGGCTTGATGCCGTACTTATCCAGTGCCGCCTTGGTCTCCAGACCGATGACGGACTGATGCAGAAGCACCTGATTCAGCACGCTTCCCAGCACGTAACGGTATCCGGGATTCTTCGTAGCAACCTCAACCGCTTCGGAGATGGCGCACCCAAGGCTTCCGGTGGTTCCCGGAAACTCAGCCAGGATCTTGCGTCCCACCTCGGTGGTATCCGACGGTGAAGGAACCACAGATGCACCATAGGTCCGCATCACCTCA
>CADBOW010000287.1 GCA_902796375.1 uncultured Lachnospiraceae bacterium
ACCTTCTTTGCGATCGTTGAGAAAAGATAACTGCCCGGCAGTTTTAAATAATCACCATTTGCATGTATCATCGCTTGTTACCTCGTTCTTTCTTTAATTAATATCTGTATCTTCTCTATTATCCTATTTCATAGCCGAATAATCAAGGTGTATCCTCTTCGTAATACACATTCGGATGGTTCTTCTCAATGGGATAATGAAAGATCTGATTGACCGGATCCACCATATAGATCTCGGTTACGGTACACTTTGTTCTGAGGGTCTGGCTCCAGAGCTTATTCTCCGAAGGCGTATCTCCCCAGAAAACTCCCATATGACAGTCTCTGCCGGATCTCCATACCGGAGCCAGATAAAGGATATCGCCCTTTGCCGCATTTCCGCTCTTCAGCAGTGAGGCGGCGGAGGAATAGGTATCATACTCCACCAGTCCCCGGAGTGCCAGATTCAGATAATTATCTCCGTTTACGAAGCCGCCATATTCTCCCATGTCGGAAACCTTGGACAGATCTCCCCCAGAATAATATACCAGACTGGAGATAAAACCGGTACAGTTCATGGCACTTTCCTCGCCGTATTCTCCATAAGGCCGGATCAGTTCCTCCGGATGCTTGGAATGATAGGCAATACTGTCATAATTCGTTTTGAAATAATAATCGGAGTGATGACTGGTCATCCAGCCGTAAATGTCGTTACACTTCAGATACTGGTCTATCGTCGGTTTTCCGACGATCCGCGCTCCGGTGATATCCATGAAGTACTTCTTCCCGTCTACCGTGACATATTCACGCTGTACGAACACGCCTTCACTGTCAGAATAGTACCAGCGCTTCTTCCAGTGGAACCATCCCTCCTGTTTTCTCAGTTCGCCCTTCTCGTCCGCAAAACACAAATGCTCCTGACAGGTATAGAAATCCGACTTTACAATCTTGCCGTCTTTCCCTACATAATATGTCTTTCCGTCCTTCTGAACCTGCTGCTCACAGGCGATAGTCCCATCCGTTTCACCGTAATACAGCTCTCCGTCGACCTCCTGCCAGCCCCGGGCCGGAGTGAGGACACCATTCTGATCTGCCGTCAGCATCTTTCCCTGATATACCACCAGTCCGGTGGTCATCATGACCCCGTTGCTGTCAAAATAAGAATCCTTTCCGTTCTCAGATACCATCCATCGTTTGGTAAGCTTTCCGTCCTTCTCACCGTAGTAGGTCTTATCTCCGAGCTTTGCCCATCCGCTATGGGGTGAAAGGACACCCTCCGCATCGGCATCATAGAGATGATCCTCCAAAAGGATCGTATCCTCTGTAACGATCGCACCATCCGCACCCAGATAATAGTTTTTCTTATCCAGAGTGAGCAGCTGATCTGTCATGATCCTGCCATCGTCGCCCAGATAGTATATCTTCCCGTTCACAAGCATCCAATGATTCTTCTGAACATTTCCCTGCTCATCCCTGTAAACCGTTTCCGGGTTCGGCGCCGGCTCCCGCTCCGCTGTCTTTGAATTTCCCGAACTGATAAATGAATACGTAAGAATCCCTCCGACGGCAAGCAGGACCAGGATCCCTGTCACCACCAGAATGAGCTTCATTCTATGTCTATGACCGTATTTCACCATTACTCCGTTTCTGACGGATTCCTTCGCTCCGTCATAATAAGCAATCACAACCCCGATAAAATCCGAAAATCCCGGGCAGTAAACTGCCCGGGACTGTATCACTTACTCTACCACATAAGGAATCAGAGCGATCTGACGTGCTCTCTTGACAGCAACTGTCAACGCTCTCTGGTGCTTAGCGCAGTTTCCTGTGATCCTTCTCGGAAGAATCTTACCACGCTCGGAGATATACTTCCGAAGCAGATTTGCGTCCTTATAATCAATCACCTGATTCTTATCAGCGCAGAATACACAAACCTTCTTACGTCTGCGCATCGGTCTTCTTCTCATGGGAGCAGCATCCTTCTGCTCTGTCTTATTGTAAGGCATAACGTTCCTCCTGTTTTACTTAAAAGGCAGGTCGTTCTCGATGCCCTCCGGAATGGCCATGAAGTCATCCGGGCTGGCATTCTGCGGTGCCGGTGCAGAAGCTGCCGGCTGATATCCGCCCTGGCCGCCCTGCTGTGAAGCGCCTTTCGACTCTGCAAATTCAATGTCTTCAGCGATGATCTGTACGGAATATACTTTCTCACCGTTCTTGTTCGTATAATTATCGTTCTGGATCCGGCCGGAAACAGCAATCTTTGTTCCCTGTCTCAGATACTTCTCAACGAATTCACCAAGGCGGCCAAATGCTGTGCAGTTAAAGAAATCTGCTGTTGCCTCATTTCCGTCCTGCCCGTTGCTTCTGTTGAATCTCCGATCGACTGCGATGGAGAAACGACCGATCGCAAGCTGGTCACCGTTTCTGGACTGTGTATAACGAACTTCGGGATCTCTTGTGAGACGTCCCATCAAAATTACCTTGTTCATCTGGAAACCTCCGATTCTTATTCAGCGTCCGGTTTCACAACAAGAAAACGAATGACATGATCCTGAATACGAAGCTTCTCTTCAAGTCTTGCAGGCATATCTGCCGGTGCGTCGAACTGGATGAAGTAATAGAAGCCTTCCTTCATGTCCTGAATCTCATAAGCCATTCTCTTACGTCCCTGATCATCAACATTGGTGATGGAACCGCCGTATCTTTCAATCCGGCTTTTTACCTTCTCGAGAACAGCCTCCTTTGCGTCATCATCAATTCTTGTACTGATAACCAACGCGAGTTCATACTTGTTCACTATGCTTACCTCCTTCTGGTCTTGTGGCCCCTGCCTTACACAGGAGCAAGGAATAAAACTATCACAGAACACGATATTATCACATTAAAGAAGGAAAATCAAGAAATATTTCCTGATTTTCCTTCCTGAAAAATTATTTGAAAATGACCAGATGCGTTCCGATCGGAATGTTGTTATAAATCCAGAGTGCATCCTCCAGTCTCATTCGGATACATCCGTGAGAAGAAGGAACTCCCATCGTCGAATCGGCACATACCTTCGGCTCATCGCTCATGGTATACGGCGATGAATGGAAGAGGTACTCTCCTCCGATAAATCCGGTAGCCCACCAGCATCGATATCCGAAGCTGTTGAAGAATCTGGTCCGCATGGTGGTATTATACTCACCCTCCGGAGTCGGATGTGCAGAAGTTCCTGTGGAACATGTGAATTCCTTTGTGAGCTTCCAGTCATCCTTCTTGCCTTTAAATACGAAGGTCTTCTGGTTCGTCAGATCAACCATGAGAAGGTATTCCGAGCTGCTGGAATAGCCCTGTGCCTTTGTGGCAACTCCGTTCAGGAGGATCACCCCTGACGGATCCGCATAGTAGCTGACGCCCTTATATGAAAATGTTTTGTTCGTTACCAGAACTCCGGTCTTCTTGGCATAATACGCAGTTCCGTTATCCGCCTTGATAAAGCCGTACTGCATCACGCCCTTCTTATCGAAATAATAGAACTTTCCATAAATCTTGGACTTGGAATTCGCACACAGAATTCCGTTCTTCTTTGCGAAGTACCAGTTCTTCTGATATTTGATCCATCCGGATTTCTTCTGGATAACCCCCTTATCATCAATATATCGAAGGGAACCATCGATCTCGACGATCCCGGTTGCCATCTTGCCGTCTTCCTTCATGTAGTAGGACTTGGAGCCTTTCCGAACGATGGAGTTGCATTTAAGAGCTCCGCCCTTATCTACGTAATACCATTTCTTATTGTACTCAACCCAGCCTGCTTTGGTCCGAACCTTTCCGTTCACCCCGAAGTAATAATACTTGTCTCCGACCTTATAAATCCCCTGAACCGGTGTTCCTGCCGATCCCAGATAGTACATTTTGGCACCGGAGCCTGCCGTACTGTTGGTCCGGGCGATTCCCTTATCAAGGAAATACCATTTCTTATTCCACTGGAACCATCCGCTCTTCTTCCCGGGTGATCCCGAGCTGTTGAAGAAGGTGATCACCCCATCCACCTTTGCCAGGCCACTGGAGAGGGATCCGTCGGAGCCCACATAATAATTCTTGTTTTTCGACTTAATGACACTGTTCTTCAGGAACTTTCCGCCCTTCTGAACATAATACCATTTTTTTTCGACCGATACCCAGCCGGCAGCCGTTCTGATCTTCCCGTTCTTCCCGGCAAAATAGGAATCCTTTCCTACCTTGATCACTCCTGTCTTCATCTGGCCCTTGGAATCCACATAATACATGGATCCGTCGATGGTAACCAGCTGATCCGTAACGACCTGGCTCTCAGAATCCACCAGGTACCATTCACCATCCAGCTTAACCCACTGCTTTTTGTTATACAAAGCTCCGGTCTCGGAACTTGAAATATAATCAACGGAATTAACCGTGAAGCGGCCCTTGACCATGGCCCCGTCTTTTCCGAGATAGTACACGGAACCGCCCTTGGTGATAAACCTGGCCTTCAGGATCGCACCCTTGGCATTCGTCATATACCACTTGCCGTCTATCTCCGACCACTTGTTCTTTACCGGCTGATCATCCGCATCATAAACATAGCTTACTCCGTCTTCCTTATGAATATACCGGCTTCCGGCTGCCTGAATCTCAGACTGAGGAATCAGAAGAACACCCATGAGTACGAAAACGATCATCAACAGTATTCCATTTCTTACTGTAATCTTTCTGCCCATCTTCGACCTCTCTTTTATAGAATGCATCATTC
>CADBOW010000288.1 GCA_902796375.1 uncultured Lachnospiraceae bacterium
CTGGGTGAGGTTGTTACGGATTCCACAAAGAAGAATCTGGAGCTTCGTGCAGATGCCGAGTTTGGCGCAACCGATGGTCGTGCAAAGCTGGCTAAGAAGGCGAAGGAACTGAATCTGGATGCGATCCATGATATCGTCCATGAGATCGCAAGGGACGAGGCAAGACACGGAAAGGGCTTCAAGGGTCTGCTGGACAGATATTTCAGCTAAGAAGTAAATAGCATGAAATAAGCATTTTAAAGGGGCTGCTGCATTTTGGTGCGGCAGCCCCGTTTTGCGTCTAACAGAAGATCGGTTATGCATTTTTTTTGGTGAGGAACTGGAGGAATTCCTCCTCAGGCATGGGCTTCGCATAGTAGAAGCCCTGGATATAATCGCATTTCTGCTCGGAGAACCATTTTGCTTCTTCCTCGGTTTCCACGCCTTCCACCACGATCTCTTTCCCGATATCCTTCAGCATCCGTATGGTATTCTGGATCACCTTGCGCATCTTCGGATCCTGCCATTCATCCACGAAGCTCTTGTCCAGCTTGATCAGCTTGAAGGGGAAATCCATCATACGCTGCAGATTGGAATATCCGGTGCCGTAATCGTCCAGAGCAAATTCCAGACCATGAGAGTGCATGGCCATAACATTTGTCTTCACGGTTTCATGCACGAAATCGGAGGCGGTCTCGGTGATCTCAAAATTCACATAGGTGGGATCCACGTGATATTCATGCAGGACCGCATCGATCTTGGCAACTATGTTATTCCGCATGCATTGAACTGCGGACAGATTGATCTCCACATATTGAAGTCCCAGATTATTCATATCCTGACGAGCGATGAAACCGCAGACATCCTGGACCACAAATTCCCCGATCTGATGAATGGCTCCGCTTTTCTCGGCGGAGGGGATGAAGAGTCCGGGAGATACCATGCCGTTCTGCTCGTCGAAAAGACGGATCAGAGCTTCGGCAGAGGTGAATTTTCCGTCCTTCACGGAGAAAATGGGCTGGTAGTACATCACAAAGCTGTGATTGACGATACCCCGGCTGACGATCTCATCGATATTGTTCTTCATTTGGAACTGCTTCTCAGGAGCGATCTCGGAAAGGTGGATCACCCGGTCATCCGGAACGTTGTAGTGGAAGGAGTTGGCAAAATCCATCAGATCATCCCAGTTATTAATATCCGACGGACACTTCACGGTGCAGACGCTGATATCCAGATCCAGGTCCATATGACTGAAATGGAGCGGTTGGCTCATGGCATCGAAGATCCGTTCAGACTCATCAGCTATCAGCTCGTCACGGTTTTTCCCGTCCACAAGGACGGCATGAAGACCGTTATACAGGTAGTAAACCTCGTGGAAGGTATTCCGGCTGAATTTCTTATTCGGTTTTTTCAGGAGAATGGAAATCTCCCGCTGCAGCTTCTGGTGATTCTCGTTTCCCAGGATCGACAGAAGGGCGGTGCTGTTCTTCAACCGGATCAGGATCAGGTCGAAGGGCGTATCGGACCGGAAATACTTCTGAGCATCATCGGTAAAGGCCCGGTAGGATCTGGCTCCGCTGATCACATCGAAGGTTTCCTCCGGCCGGATGATGATGGTATTGATCAGCATCGCGGTGATGGAGTAGGCAAACATTTCCATAAGATACGTCGGACGGAAGAACTGTACCAGCATGGCCACACCGGTCAGCGGGAAAATGCTGATCATGGTAAAAAGCTTCTCCCGGTTCAGATATTTGTGGGTCTGGATCAGGTATCCGAGAGCAATCAGCATATAATAAATACCGATCACATAAATGATATTGATCAGCGGCCCCCGTACATAGGTTCCGTCCGGCTTGAAGTAGAAGATCGTATGGGAGAACCAGTTATAGGTCAGAAGTCCAAGTACGGCGATATAGGGAATAATAAAGAGGATCTTAAAGGCCCCTCTTTTCCAGATCTTGTACCAGGTTCCGGTCAGATGACCGATGAAAATGATATAGACCGGTCCCGCCATGACACGAAAGATGAAATAGATTGTGCTGATGGCGATCCTGTACTTGTTCCGCAGGGCCTCATCCCCTACGGCGATCAGCCGGCTTGTAGACATGATATCCGCAAAGGTGGTGATCAGAAGGATCAGAAGCAATGCGATATAGGTGGTATTGAGTCTTCCTTTGGTCATCCTCCGGAAAAACAAAGAGAAAAGAAGGATGGACAGGATCATAAAAGCCGCAAAGTCAAAATATACTATACGACCCATAGATCTCACCTCCTTCTTCCGAGCATAAAACTGATACTATATTATAACAGAAACCGGAGGAAATCACAACAGATAGAGTAAGAAACTGGTTGTTTCCATGGGCGGGATTTGATACAATGCTCTGTGAAATATGCAGGAAAGAAAGGGATCTATATGGAACCTACAAGTAATAATCGAGACAAAAATGTGACAGGTGCTTCCAAGCCCATGAAACGAAGAGGAGAGGGCCTGGGAACCGGGCCGGTGGGCCGTGCGGACGGATACGCCGGGAGAACCGGAGGCTCTTCGGCCAGAGACGGTGAGAGCGGAGGCGGAGGCAGTATCTTCCGCGGTAAAACATCCATCATAGCCGTAATCCTTGCACTGCTTCTGGGGGGCGGTGGCGGAATGGCCGCCATGCTCGCCGGAGGATCGGATGCGGATTCCGGAAGCAGCACCTCCGGAAGTGTGACCCCGGGCGGCAGCGGCAGCGCGGGCAGCTCCGGTAATTCCGGCAGCACCGGCAGCTCCGGAAGCTCCGGCGGTTCGGGCGCAGGCAGTGTCATTTCCGGTCTTCTGGGGGGCTTCAGCGGGAACGGAAGCTCCAATTCCGCAGCCTGGTACAACAACCAGAGCAACACTGGCAAGCTGAACCGGGAAGTAAATGCGGCTGCAAAGCCGAAGCGTACCGAGATCAAGGGGAACGGCCAGGATAAGGTCACCATTATGGTCTACATGTGCGGTACGGATCTGGAGTCCCGCAGCGGAATGGCCACAAACGATATGCGTGAGATGGCGGCAGCCTCTCTGTCGGATAATGTGAATATCATTATCTATACCGGCGGATGTACCGGATGGAGGACCAGCGGCATCAGCAATTCCACCAATCAGATCTATAAGATCCAGGATGGAAATCTTGCTCAGATCGTAGCAGACGCTGGCAACAAGGCCATGACGGATCCTGCCACACTGAGTGAGTTCATTCAGTTCTCGGCGAAGTATTATCCCGCAAACCGCTATGATCTGATCTTCTGGGATCACGGCGGCGGATCCATCAGCGGCTTCGGATATGACGAGCGTTTCAAGCGCTCGGGATCCATGGATCTGACCGGGATGAATCAGGCACTGAAGGACGGCGGCGTTACATTTGATTTTATCGGCTATGATGCGTGTCTGATGGCTACGCTGGAGACCGCAGTCATGGCAAGCAACTATGCGGATTACATGATCGCATCCGAGGAGACGGAGCCTGGAATCGGCTGGTATTACACGGATTGGCTGAATGCACTTTCCAAGGATACCTCTATGGCTACCATTGATATCGGAAAGAATATCGTAGATGGCTTTGTGGATGAGTGCGCACGGAAATGCGGCGGCCAGAAGACCACACTTTCCGTGATCGATCTGGCTGAGTTCACAGCCACGATCCCTTCCAAACTGTCTGCATTTTCCAACAGCACCAGCACCATGATCAAGGGTGAGAATTTCAAGCAGGTTTCGGAAGCCCGCGCGGGCACTCGGGAGTTCTCCACATCCCGCATCGATCAGGTGGATCTGGTACATTTTGCGGAACAGGTGGGAACCACTGAGGCGAAGGAGTTGTCCAAGGCTCTGCAGGAATGCGTTAAGTACAACAGGACCTCTTCCAATATGACAAATGCATACGGAGTATCGGTCTATTTCCCGTATCGCAAGACCTCCAGCGTGAATACCGCAGTCAGCAACTACAAGAACATCGGCGTGAATTCCGAATACTCTGACTGTATCAAGGCATTTGCAAGTCTGGAGACCTCCGGACAGATTGCAGCCGGTGGTACGGCCAGCCCGCTGGCATCCCTTCTGGGAGGCGGCGGAAGCAGCAGTAGCAGCAGCGGCGGCGGATCCGATATGATCTCCGGATTACTGAATGCGTTCCTGGGCGGACGTTCCGTCCCCGGAATCGATGCAGATGCGGCTGATTACATGAAGGATATGGATGTTGACAAGGTGGCGTCCTATATCCAGGAAAACCGGTTTGATGAATCCCTTCTGAAATGGAATACGGAAGCAGACGGTACCCACACCATGTCCATTAAGAAAGAGGACTGGGCGCTGATCGAGAATCTGCAGGTGAACATCTTCTATGATGACGGAGAGGGCTATGTGGATCTCGGCCTGGACAATCTCTATGAATTTGATGATGAGGGCAAGCTGATCGGTGATACCGACGGCACCTGGTTTGCCATCGACGGACTGGCAGTTCCGTATTATTTCGAATCGGAAATGAAGGACGATGACGGCAAGATCGTTACACAGGGACGGGTTCCCGTGCTCCTGGACGGCGTCAGAGCCAATCTGATCATTGTATTTGACAGCGCACACAGAGACGGATATATCGCCGGTGCACGTTATGATTATAAGGACGGTGAGACGGAGACGGAAGCCAAGGGGCTGACCGAGATCCCCGAAGGAACCAAGATCGATTTCATAGTGGATTACTACAGATATGATGAGACCTACGAAAACAGCTATAAATGGGGCGAGCAGATCACCTATTCGAAGGATATCAAGCTGAGCTATGTAACCATCGGTGACGGGCTCAAGGTAACCTACCTTTTGACGGACCTGTACGGACGGGAATACTGGACACCTTCGGTTCCGGAGTAAAGGTCAGGATTGTATTAGATTTTATACAATTTATATTGTGAAAAAGTATTTACAAACAGGGTACAGTTTCGGTATACTCTCGATGGATGGTATTCGAAAGAAACTGTACCCTTTCTAATTTCACAGGAACCAAGCATCAGAGATCAGAGCCTATGTCAAGTGGAAACGGAGTCGGAAACTATCTTGAGACAGGAGGTGATCGTATGAAGATTGGATTTTACGGTGCCGGACGTGTCGGCTGTACGCTGGGACGTTATATGAAGGAGCACGGGCTGTCCGTTACGGGATATTACAACCGTACGAGGGAGCGGGCTCTGGAGGCGGCACAGCAGACCGGTACTATCAGTTACGAGTCAGTCAGTTCTCTGGTGAATGAAAATGATGCAGTGTTCCTTACTGTCAGTGATCAGGCCATAGCTCCCGTTCTGGAGGAGCTGAAGCAGGCTGCTTCACTGAAGGGTAAGCTCCTGTGCCACACCAGTGGTGCGCTTTCTTCCGGAATCTTTACCGGAACCGGAGCCTACGGTTATTCGATTCATCCCCTATATGCCATATCAAACAGAGAAACATCGTATCAGACCCTGGAGAGAGCTTTTTTTACCGTGGAGGGCGCGCCGGAGTATCTTGATACCTGGCTGGAGCTTCTCAGAGGCTGCGGACTCCGATGCAGGGCGATCACAGCGGAAGAGAAGGTCCGATACCATGCTTCTGCAGTGATGGCGAGCAATCTGGTGTGCGGACTGTATGCCGCTGCGGCAGAAGAGCTGAGAGCCTGCGGATTTGAAGCGGAAGAAGCGGATCAGGCTCTGGCAGGGCTATTTCTGGACAATGCTTCCGGGATCGCTGCCAAGGGACCGGTGGTACAGCTGACAGGACCGGTGGAACGGGGCGATGCGGAGACGGTGGCGAAGCATCTGACAGTTCTGTCCGGAAGAAACCGGGAGACCTATATCATTCTTTCGAGACAGGTGTTATCCGTGGCGGAAAGCAAGAATCCGGACCGGGATTACAGTGAGGTCCGACGATTGCTGGAGCAGGACTGATACGGGCCGGATCGGACAGACCGCAGCAGAAGAAACCGGGACTGCGGCAGAAAGACAAATGATATCTCTGGAACAGGAGGGTTTACATATGAAAAATACGGTTGTAACATTTCAGCAGATGAAGGATAAGGGCGAGCGGATCTCCATGCTGACCGCCTATGATTATTCCACGGCGAAACTGCAGGACAGCGCAGGGATCAACGGGATCCTGGTGGGAGATTCTCTCGGAAATGTGGTTCTGGGATATCCGGATACCATTTCCGTGACCATGGAGGATATGATCCGACACGGTGCTGCCGTATCCCGGGGAGCGGAGAATTCCCTGGTGGTGATCGATATGCCCTTTATGTCATATCAGACTTCAGTATATGACGCTGTGTTCAATGCAGGGCGTCTGATGAAGGAAGGCCGGGGACAGGCGGTGAAGCTGGAAGGCGGAGAAGAGGTATGTCCTCAGATCAAGGCCATAGCTCAGGCAAGCATCCCGGTTATGGCACATCTGGGTCTGACGCCCCAGTCCATAAATGTATTCGGAGGCTTCAAGTCCCAGGCAAAGGAACTGGAACCGGCGAAGAAGCTGATCCGGGACGCTCTGGCGGTTCAGGAAGCAGGAGCATTTGCCGTAACCCTGGAATGCGTTCCCGCGCGTCTGGCAGAGATCGTAACAAAGATGCTCCGGATCCCCACCATCGGCATCGGTGCCGGTGCAGGCTGTGACGGACAGATCCTGGTCTACGCGGACATGCTGGCCATGTTCAGTGACTTCCGGCCCAAGTTCGTAAAGGCCTTTGCCAATATCGGACCGGCCATGATGGATGGCTTCCGGACATACGATGAGGAAGTGAAGGCAGGCACCTATCCGGCAGAGGAGCATACCTATCCCATGCAGGATGAGGTGTTCGAAGCCATTGAAGCCTATGCGGACGAGATGTCAAAGTGATGTCATTCTGAGAGGAGCGGAGAGTTGGCCGGAGCGAGGCTGAAGGTTATCGGGAGTAGGACGGCATATCGCCCGGGGCGACTCAAAGGAATCATGCAGAGTATCTTCGACCGACGGGACGGAGAATGAAATACACGAAATATAAGGAGAATACTATGAAGATCGTAACCACAGTAGCAGAAGTAAGAGAGATCGTGAAGGGCTGGCGCGGTGCCGGAGAAACGGTAGGACTGGTTCCCACCATGGGATTTCTGCATGCAGGACATCAGAGCCTCATCGCAGCCAGTGTGAAGGGGAATGACAGAACCGTCGTCAGTGTATTTGTAAATCCGACACAGTTCGGACCCAATGAGGATCTGGAGAGCTATCCGAGAGATCTGAACCGGGACGCGGAGCTCTGCGAGAGCACCGGTGCGGATCTGATCTTTCACCCGGAACCGTCGGAAATGTATCCGGAGGGCTTTGTCTCCTTCGTGGATATGAACGGCCTGACGAATCATCTGTGCGGACTGTCCAGGCCGGTACATTTTCGAGGAGTATGTACCGTGGTATCCAAGCTGTTTCATATCGTTCAGCCGGATCGTGCATACTTCGGACAGAAGGATGCCCAGCAGCTGGCAGTGGTGAAGCGGATGGTGAAGGATTTGAATATGCCGCTGGAGATCGTGGGCTGTCCTATCGTTCGTGAGGCGGACGGGCTGGCCATGAGCTCACGGAACACCTATATGAATGAAGAGGAGCGAAAGGCTGCGCTGATCCTTTCCCAGTCCATTCGCCTGGGTGAGCAGATGGTGAAGGACGGAGAAAGAGATGCAAAGGCCATCAAGGGGGCTATGACGGCTCTGATCGAGAGCGAGCCTATGGCAGAGATCGACTATGTGGAGCTGGTGGATAATCTTACGATGGAATCCGTAGACACACTGAAGGGCGATATCCTCTGCGCCATCGCCGTGAAGATCAACGGAAAGGTTCGTCTGATCGACAACTTCATCGCAACCGTATAATGCATCCTGGGGATCGACAGCCACCAGGTTGTAGAATTACAGAGAGTATAAAAAGGAGAATCCCATGCTGATCAATGTATTAAAGAGCAAGATCCACAGAGCAACCGTAACACAGGCGGAGCTGAATTACATCGGAAGCATCACCATCGACCAGGAGCTGATGGATGCGGCGGGCCTGATCGAATATGAGAAGGTTCAGATCGCTGATGTGGATAATGGTTCCAGACTGGAAACCTATGTGATCGCAGGCGAAGCCGGCTCCGGCGTGATCTGCCTGAACGGAGCGGCAGCGCGCTGTGTCAGTACCGGAGATCGTGTCATCATCATGAATTATGCGCTGATGACTCCGGAAGAGTTTAAGGAGAATCCTCCGAGAGTGGTATTTGTGGATTGCGAGAATCATGTAACCCGGGCCACACGCTATGAGAAGCACGGGCTTCTGGAGGATATGCCGGAGGAGGATGACGGAGAGGACGGTCTGTCCGAGTAAAACGTAGGAATGACAGGGCTTTCCGATAGGAAGTGCCGAAGAACCTGCGGGAATGACAGGGCATTCCCATGGGAAGTGCCGGATAACCTGCGGATTCGACAGGGCTTTCGGTTAGAAAAGGAGGTGCGATATGCTGGAAGGAAAGAAGATACTGCTGGGCGTGACCGGCGGCATCGCAGCATATAAGATGGCAAATGTGGCAAGTATGCTGACGAAGCTGCATGCCGAGGTTCATGTGGTAATGACCGAAAATGCGGCACATTTCATAACGCCGCAGACCTTTGAGGTGCTGACCAAGAATAAGGTATATATGGATACCTTTGATGAGGCTCCGGACGATGCGGCACATGTCCCCCATATCTCTCTGGGAACCGGCGCGGACTGCATCCTGATCGCTCCGGCCACCGCAAATGTGATCGGAAAACTGGCCAACGGAATAGCGGATGATATGCTGACCACCACGGTGCTGCCTGCCCGCTGCCCAATCCTGATCTGCCCGTCCATGAATGTATTTATGCTGGAGAACCCCATCGTTCAGGACAATATCGCGAAGCTGAAACGCTTCGGTTATCATATCATAGAGCCGGATGAAGGATATCTGGCCTGCGGTTATGACGGCAAGGGAAAGCTTCCGAAGGAGGAGCTGCTTGTGGAAGCGATCCTGCTTCAGGCGGCGCATGAGCATGATCTGGAGGGGAAGAGTGTTGTGGTTTCCGCCGGACCGACGGAGGAACCGCTGGATCCGATCCGCGTGATCACGAATCATTCCTCCGGGAAAATGGGATATGCACTGGCGAAGGCCGCTGCCTGCCGCGGCGCGAAGGTGACACTGGTGTCCGGGCCCACGGCACTGGAGGTACCTCTGGGTGTGGATCATCGTGGGATCCATACTGCGGAGGAAATGTATCAGGAAGTTACCTCGGCAGCGGAAACCGCGGATATCGTTGTAATGGCGGCAGCTGTTGCGGATTATACCCCGGCGGAGGTGGCTGATCAGAAGATCAAGAAGAAGGAGGGGGATCTTTCCATTCCCCTGAAGCGTACAAAGGATATCCTGCTTTCCCTCGGAGAGAACAAGCGGAAGGGACAGATCATCTGCGGATTTTCCATGGAGACCGAAAATCTGCTGGAGAATTCCCAGGCGAAGCTTACGAAGAAAAATGCGGATATGATCTGCGCCAATTCCCTGACGCAGGAAGGTGCGGGATACCGGGTGGATACCAATATCCTGACACTGATCACAAAGGACGGCATGAATCAGCTCCCCTTAATGTCCAAGCGGGAGGCTGCAGACAGGATATTCGACCAGATCCTGTTTCTGATGGATAAAAACGCCTAATGATTGAAAGAGACATGGGTTTGTGATAAAATATGGCATGAGTGTGTTCGCTCATGCCATTTTTTAAATACAGGGTCTCTGATCCTTTGTTCGGGAGGATATATGGAAGCATACAAGCAGGAATTTGTTGATTTTATGTTGGAGAGTCAGGTGCTCCGGTTCGGAGATTTTACATTGAAAAGCGGAAGGAAATCTCCTTTCTTTATGAATGCCGGCCTCTATATCACGGGAACACAGCTGATGAAGCTGGGTGAATATTATGCAAAGGCGATCCATACGTGCTACGGAGATGATTTTGATGTTCTGTTCGGGCCTGCCTATAAAGGAATCCCCATCAGTGTGGCAACCACCATCGCATACAGTAAGCTATACGGGAAAGAGATCCGTTACTGTTCCAACCGCAAGGAAGCGAAGGATCACGGGGACGCCGGGATCCTGCTGGGAAGTCCGATCCGGGACGGAGACCGTATTGTGGTGATCGAGGATGTTACCACCTCCGGGAAATCCATGGAAGAAACCATTCCCATAGTGAAGGCACAGGGAGATGTGAAGATCATCGGCCTGATGGTTTCTCTCGATCGGTGCGAGAAAGGGAAAGGCGACAAGGGTGCGCTGGATGAGATCCGTGAGCTGTACGGGTTTGAGACGAACGCCATCGTTTCCATGAAGGAGATCATAGGATATCTGGTGGAGAAGGGCGTGATCGACGATGAACTTAAGAGCCGGATCGATCAGTATTATGAGCAGTATGGTGTAAAGGAAGTATAAGCGTTAAGGAGGCAGAAGCTATGGAACGGGTATATAAGCAGATGAAGAAGGCAGGAGTTGCCAATATCACAGTCGGCGTTTTACTGATCGTGATCGGAATCACCATGGGGGTTCTGAATATAGTATCTGGCGGAAAGCTCCTTAGGAGCAGAAAAGAGATTTTATTCTAAGATCCTATCGACACGGCAGAGGGATGACCTTTGCCGTTTTGCTTAGGTTCCGAAATTCCATCAGGCGTTTCGGATACCGTACGCATTCCAGCGCCGGAGGCGCGAAGCCGGCGTTACATTTTAGGAAGGAGTTTTCACCTGTTATGGATAACATAGATATGCGCATATTAAAATGTCTCAGTAAAAATGCACGACTTCCGGCATCCGCCATCAGCGAAGAGATCAGCCTTTCGGTGTCGGCGGTGATCGAACGGATCAAGAAGCTGGAATCCGCCGGCGTGATCCGGGGATATACGATCCAGATCGATCAGGAAGTGCTGGGAAATAAAATGGTGGCACTGATGGATGTTTCCCTGAAGCATCCGGATTATTATGAAGGCTTTGTGGCACTGATCCGCAAGAATAACCGGATCGCGTCCTGTTATTATCAGACCGGAGAATTTGATTTTGTGCTCCGGATCGTAACGGATACAACAGACGGACTGGATGAGGTATATAAGGATATCAAGAGCTACGAGGGCGTTGAGAAGACAGAGACACATATTGTTCTTCGGACCATCAAGGAGGAGACGGCTCTCCTTCCGAATGGTGATCAGAATTGAGAGGTTGGAACTTTGGATAAGAAAAAACTGGGACTGGTTCTGGAAGGTGGAGGAATGCGGGGGATCTATACCTCCGGCATGCTGGATGAATTCATGGAGAAAGGGATCCGTGTGGACGGACTGGTGGGAGTATCCGCCGGTATCCTGCACGGGATATCCTATGTATCGGAGCAATATGCCCGTAATATCCGTTATTTCGTGAAGTATCGGGGAGATAAACGATTCATGAGCTTCCGGACATTTTTCCGCACCGGAAATATCTGTGAGACGGAATTCTGTTATTCCGAGATCCCGGATAAGCTGGCTCCCTTTGATTATGACACCTTCCGTAAAAATGCGGAGAAGATGGAGGTTTATTCCACAGCCACAAATCTGGAAACCGGGAAGCCGGAGTATATACGCCTGACGGATGTGAAGCAGCAGGTCAATGCGCTGAGGGCATCCGCATCCCTTCCGCTGGTCTCCGAAACCGTTGAATATGAGGGGATGAAGCTACTGGACGGAGGAACTTCGGACAGCATACCCATTGATTTTATGCTGAATCAGGGCTTTGACCGGAATATCGTCATTCTGACCCGTCCGGCAGGCTACAGGAAATCTCCGGACCGGACCATGCCGCTGATGAAGCTGAAGTATTCCGAGTATCCGGAGTATATCCGGGCGGCCGAGATCCGTCATGAAGCATACAATGCTACCCTGGACCGGCTGGAGGAATACGAGAAGGAAGGAAAGGTTCTGATCCTGCGTCCCAGCAGGGATCTGTCCGTGGGAAGAGCGGAGCGCAAGGTGGAGAATCTGAAACGTATGTACAAGCTGGGACGTTACGACGCCCGAAAAAATATGGAAGAGATACTGGCTTATGTTAAAGGATAAGGTACTATATGCTCTGGAGGATGCACGGCCGGAGCCCATTTCCGGGCAGCTTCTGGCGGAACGGTTCGGGGTGTCCAGAAATGCCATATGGAAAGTGATCAATCAGCTGAAGGAGGAAGGACACCGGATCGCATCGGATCGGGCGAAGGGCTATTTCCTGGAGGAGGGTTCGGATCTACTGTCGGTTCCCGGGATCCGTCATTTCCTGACCTCCGGAGAGGAGCTTTCCATCCAGGTGTATGATGAGATCGATTCCACGAATAATGAGGCGAAGCGCAGGCTCGGGGCCGGTGAGAACCGAAACCTTCTGCTGGTAGCGGATAAACAGACGGCGGGCCGGGGAAGGATCGGACATCAGTTTTATTCTCCGGAGCAGACCGGGATCTACATGACCCTCAGCATCGAACTCCCGGAACCCCTGTATCAGCCGGAACGGATCACCCTGGCAGCGGCGGTGGCGGTGGTTCGTGCGGTTCAGCCGTATCTTTCGGAGGAACTCAGGCTGAAATGGGTGAATGACATTTTCTACCGTGAGAAGAAGGTCTGCGGGATCCTCAGTGAGGGGATCACGGATCTGGAAACCGGACTGATCCAGCATGCGATCATAGGGATCGGATTAAATGTGCGTCCGGTGGAATTTCCGGAGGAGCTGATGGAGATCGCCGGAACGCTGCAGCTTACGGCACCCACCAGAAATGAGATCGTCGGGCGAATCGTGAATTCACTGCTGACCTTATACAGGGATCTGTCCTCGGATGAGTATATTCGGGAATATATGGCATATTCCATGCATCCGGAGAAAGTGGCAGAGAATTTAAAATTAGCGGTTGACAGAAAAGAATCCATGTGATAATATACATCTTGTTGCGGACGACGTCAGGTCGGAAGCAGTAAGATATGCGCGAGTGGCTCAGCGGTGGAGCATCTCCTTGCCAAGGAGAGGGTCGCGGGTTCGATTCCCGTCTCGCGCTCGCAGGACTCGAGAGATCGGGTCCTTTTTTTGCGCGATACGGCCGGCAAGCAGGCGTGCTTGCACGCCTATTTGCCGGCCAACGCTACATCGAGCCGGAGGCATTTTTTCCTCCGGCTCGACTGTCTGTAAAATGCCGAAAAAACACACAAAAGAGGTGTGGAATTTCGGCATTTTTTTGACTTTAAATCAGGTTGACACCGCATGATAACTTTGATAGCATAGTTGTAATTATTATTTAAGAAGAAACTTATAAAGCCAGTCAAGAAAGAGAGTGTGGAACATGAGCGAGATTATAGGCGAAGGCATTACATTTGACGATGTGTTACTGATTCCCGGTTATTCAGAGGTTCTTCCGAATGAAGTGGACCTTTCGACCCAATTGACCAAGAAGATCCGTTTGAATATACCGCTCATGAGTGCCGGTATGGATACTGTTACAGAGCACCGCATGGCGATCGCCATGGCTCGTCAGGGAGGTATCGGTGTCATTCACAAGAATATGAGCATCGAGGCTCAGGCAGAAGAAGTGGATATGGTAAAGCGTTCCGAGAACGGTGTCATTTCCGACCCCTTCTCATTGTCCGCTGAGCATACACTTCGGGATGCAGATGATCTGATGGCTAAGTTCCGGATCTCCGGCGTTCCGATCGTGGCAGAGGGCGGCAAGCTGATCGGTATCATCACAAACCGGGATCTGAAGTTCGAGACGGATTTCTCTCAGAAGATCAGGGATGTTATGACATCTGAGGGACTGATCACCGCCCGTGAGGGTGTGACGCTGGAGGAAGCAAAGAAGATCCTCGGCAAGGCACGGAAGGAGAAGCTTCCCATCGTTGATGAGAACGGAGTTCTGAAGGGACTCATAACCATCAAGGATATCGAGAAGGCCATCAAATATCCCCAGGCTGCAAAGGATGCCCACGGACGTCTGCTCTGTGCAGCGGCAGTCGGCGTTACGGCAGATGTGACCGATCGTATCGATGAGCTGGTAAAGTCACATGTGGATGCAGTCGTGATCGATACGGCACATGGACATTCCGCAAATGTTCTGCGGGTATTCTCCATGATCAAGGAGAAATATCCGGATCTGGATGTTATCGCAGGAAATGTGGCAACCAAGGAAGGAACCGAGGCTATGATCAAGGCCGGCGTAGATGCCGTTAAGATCGGTATCGGTCCCGGATCCATTTGTACCACACGTGTGGTTGCAGGTATCGGTGTTCCGCAGGTAACCGCAGTTATGAATGCATATGCTGCAGCGAAGGATGCAGGAATCCCCGTGATCGCAGATGGTGGTATCAAGTTCTCCGGCGATCTGACCAAGGCATTGGCAGCAGGCGGAAATGTATGTATGATGGGTTCCATTTTCGCAGGTACAGATGAGGCTCCGGGTGAGTTTGAACTGTATCAGGGACGTAAATATAAGGTATATCGCGGCATGGGTTCTCTTTCGGCTATGGAGGCCGGTTCCAAGGACCGTTACTTCCAGGCAAATGCAAAGAAGCTGGTTCCGGAAGGCGTAGAGGGCCGTGTGGCTTACAAGGGCAGCGTGGAGGATACCGTATTCCAGCTGATCGGAGGTCTTCGTTCCGGTATGGGATATGTAGGAGCTGCAAATATAGAAGAGCTTCATGAGAAGGCAAAGTTTGTGAAGATCACATCTGCCGGACTTCGTGAGAGTCATCCCCATGACATTCAGATCACAAAAGAGGCTCCGAATTATTCGACAGGCGATCAGTAAAATCTGTATAGCATGAAACGGCGCGGGTAACGCACCGGGCTTGTGCATCGTTCGGACACATGAAAATGGTCCCCGCGGCACACACCCATTGCAGCCCGCGCCCGTTGTGTGTAATAATAGGCTATGTTTCAACCTGCGACAGACGCGGAAAGAAGAATACCTCTTCCCATCCGGGAGAGGATAAAATATTACAAGAGGAATATAGGATAAGGAAATGAAGAGAGAAGACATCAGAAATGTGGCGATCATTGCCCACGTAGACCATGGTAAAACAACACTTGTAGACGGACTGCTGCAGCAGAGCGGCATTTTCCGTGAGAATCAGGAAGTGGCAGAGCGTGTCATGGACTCGAACGATATCGAGCGTGAGCGCGGGATCACGATCCTTTCCAAGAATACGGCCGTTACCTACAACGGAGTGAAGATCAACATCATCGACACTCCGGGCCATGCGGATTTCGGAGGAGAAGTAGAGCGTGTCCTGAAAATGGTAAACGGAGTTATCCTTGTGGTGGACGCCTTTGAAGGACCCATGCCCCAGACC
>CADBOW010000289.1 GCA_902796375.1 uncultured Lachnospiraceae bacterium
GATGGCTGAAGACCGGAGACCGGGTGGAGCTCACCTTCGAATTTGAGACGGTGCCGCCGGAGGACGGAACGGTGAGTGTTTATCTGGGACGTCTTGAAGATGAGGTGCGGCAGCAGATCTATGATAATCTGAGCGCTCAGGCACTTGAAGTCACGGCGCTGAGCGACGGAAAGGTGGATGGCGAGATCAATATGCAGGAGGACGGACTGCTCTTTACCTCCATCCCCTATGACAAGGGGTGGACCGTCCGGATCGACGGAGAGGAGGTTGAAACCCTCGCGGTGGATAAGTCCTTCCTGGCGGTTCCCATTTCCGCAGGACATCATACGGTCACATTCCGCTATGTTTCCCCGGGATTTCTTCCGGGATTGGCGGTCAGCGGGGCGGCCTGGGTACTGTTTATCGTTCTTTTCTGCATAAAAAGACGAAAAAATAAAGTCGTCACTTTACATAAAGAAGATTTCGATATATAATCATACTATGTATGTTCTCATGGCGTTATAGAGACAGCTCTATAGAAAGTCCGATACGGATGCGGCGCGGCATACGGGTTGGGCAGAGAACGAATAAGTTAAGGGGTGCATTATGGAAAAATTAAAAGAGATGGACGGGAAGGTACTGGCGATCGGAGCGGCAGTCGTGATTGGTGTGCTCGGATTGATCGGTGTTCTTGTGGGCAACACGGTTGTGGGGATCATTTTGCTGATCCTTCAGATCGCAGTTGCTTTTGGCGTGATCTTTCTGATCTCCGCAGATTCCGGAGATTCGAAGAATGATAAGTATCGGAAGCTGTTTATGAATCTTCCCATCGGCTTTGCACAGGCAAAGATCGTTACGGATTCCACAGGCCAGGTTTCCGGCTACAAGATGGTAGACGCAAATGAAACCTTCGGCGTATATTTCAATCTGGACCGGATGGATTATCTGGACCGGATCATCGGGGAGTCAAACATTGAGGTCCTTCAGGATATCAATGCTTGGTTCCGCGCTTATAACACGTCCGGAACCAAGCAGGGTGATCTGATGGATGTTGAGATCACCATGGAGAAGCTGGGCAAAGTCTTCAATACGGTTATGTACAAGTCCGAGGCTGACCATATCAATATGGTGGTCATCGATGTGACAGAGCAGAAGGAGACTGAGGCGAAGCTTTCACGTGCCATTGAGGACGCAAATGCAGCATACAAGACACAGGCAGAGTTCCTTGCCAATATGAGCCATGAGATCCGTACCCCGATCAATGGTATTCTCGGTATGATCCAGCTGACACTGATGGCAGAGGATCTTCAGGCTGATTACAGGGATAACCTGATCACGGCAAAGAACTGTGCAGATAATCTGCTCCGGCTGATCAATGATATTCTGGATATCAGTAAGCTGGAGGCAGGTAAGTATAAGATCAAAGAGGAAATCACGGATATCCGTGCAGCTATCGAGGAAACCGTGGCAGCACATGTTCCGGCAGCAGACAACAAGAATATCTCTCTTGATCTGAATTTTGGTAATAATATTCCGAAGCTTGTACGCGCGGACGGACAGCGGATCCAGCAGGTTCTGAACTGTCTGCTCTCCAATGCGATCAAGTTTACTTCCGATGGCGGAGTTCGTGTGAAGATCGCAGCGATTGATGATACTGCAGACAAAACCACGCTTCGTATCGCTGTGGCAGATACCGGTATCGGAATTTCGGAAGCAAATATGAGCAAGCTCTTTATCCGGTTCTCCCAGGTGGACGGTTCGGATACAAGACGGTACGGCGGTTCCGGTCTGGGCCTTGTGATCTCCAAGCAGATCACGGAGCTGATGGGCGGTTCGATCTCCGTACAGAGTAAGGAAGGTATCGGTTCCACCTTTATTGCCGAGATCCCGCTCAAGATCGTGAAGGCAGCAGAGGTAGAAGCGAAGGCTATGGAGACGGAGAAGCAGGATGCGGCTCTGTATTCCATCAACAATGCAAATGGCAAAAATGCGAGAATCCTCGTGGCTGAGGACGAGCCGGTGAACCAGCAGGTTATCGGTAAGCTCCTTGGTATGGCAGGTTTCTCTTATGATATCGCGGAAAACGGTCAGAAGGCGATTGAGCTCTTCAAGGCGAAGCATTACGATGCGGCGCTGTTTGATGTGCAGATGCCGGTCATGGACGGAATCGCTGCCACGCAGGAGATCCGGAAGATCGAGCATAATGAACGCCGTAACAGACTACCGATCATTGCAGTGACTGCACGGGCCATGTTCGGAGACAAAGAGCGGATCATAGAGAACCAGCTGGATGATTATATCGCAAAGCCGTATAATCTGAATACTGTAGTGGATACACTGAACAAGTATATCCAGAAGTAAATCTGGCTGGACGAAGCAGGGGGACAGCGAGAGCTGTCCTCCTGTTGCGTGCGTAAACAGTCGTAGCTCCGGCCAGGGAAACAAAGAAAGGATTATTTCATGAGAAACAAACGGACAAGAGCACTGACAATGTTTCTGGCATTTGGTATGGCCGCAGGCCTCATCACCGGACCCGGGCCCCGGGTTTATGCAGAGGAGACGAATGGCCGACAGGCGGTAAGTGTCTCTGAGGAGGCGGATACTCCGGTTTCCGCAAAGGAGGATTCAGGCAAACAGTCTATAGAATCGGTTGCAGCCAGCGAGACGAAGAACGGCTGGGTTAAGAATAAGAAGACCAAGAAGTGGTATTACTATAAAGACGGTAAGCCGGTGACCGGCCTGAAGCAGATCGAGGGCGTTTGTTATTATTTCAATGATAAGGGCGTTATGCAGACCGGCTGGCAGGAGATCAACAAGAATAAGTATTATTTCAAGACCAATGGTGCCATGACTATCGGCTGGGGAAGGATCTCCAAGCAGTATTACTATTTCAACGAAAAAGGCATCATGCAGACCGGCTGGCAGAAGATCGACAATGAGAAGTATTATTTCAACTCGGAAGGCGTCATGCAGACCGAGATCTGGAAGGATAATCTCTGGCTGAGAGATGACGGAACAGCTACAAATGAGATATTCTCCCGGGAGTATATGACATCCAAGTATTACACGAAGCTGCAGTCCACATTAAAGAAGGTGCAGGAAGAACCGGATATCATGAAGCGCGTGCTGGCCATCGCACAGTCTCAGGAAGGCTATCGGAACTATGCCATGGCAGGCTATGATCCGGAGACGGAGAGCGCAAACGGATATCTGTGGACCGGCGTTAAGCTGCGCAGCAGCGGTGGAACCGGAAATACGGAATATACAAGATGGGCACAGAGATATGTGACCCGCAGGTCCGTATCTTCCCAGTATGCGGATTGCGACTGGTGCGCGATCTTTGCAAGCTGGTGTCTGTTCCATGGCGGGATCTACAGCGGACAGGACCAAAATAAGAAGAACTGGTATTATTCCTACTGTGCGGATCCCCGTGTGGAGAAGAATTCCATACTGACCTCCTTCAACTGTGATCAGGCCCAGGTTTGGTATACACCCCTGGCCTCCAACAAGATCGCAGCCTATGAGGACTGGAACGAATATGTTCATACGGAAGTGGATCCCTATGAGATCCCCTATCGTCCCGGCGGACTGATCTTCTTCTCCTGGGACGGAACCGGACGGTATTTCAGCCATGTGGGTATCGTGGTGAGCTACAATGCGGAGAAGCACATTCTCACATACATCAGCGGAAACTGCTCCGGTACGGTACTGACCTATGATGTACCCTATGATGAGTATCTCTGGTCCGGACAGACCGGATATAATACCATTATGGCGTATGCCGAGTATTATGAAGGCAAGGAAGGCTGGAAGATCAAGAATAACAAGCTGTATTACTATCAGAACGGAAAGGCCCTGACCGGCTGGCAGAAGATCGATGACAGAGATTATTTCTTTGAGACCAGCGGAAAGCTTCGTTTTGGCTGGGTAAGTGCCAATAACAAATGGTATTACATGAACAGTGCCGGCTTCAAAACCACCGGCTGGAAGAAGATCAAGAATAAGACCTATTATTTCAACAAGAACGGTGAAATGGTGACCGGTGTCCAGACCATCAACGGAACGAAATACCGTTTCTCGGCCAAGGGAGTCATGCTGACCAATGGCTGGTGGGGCGGTTACCGATATGAGAAGGATGGTACCTGCACCTACAAGTATAAAGCAAAATGGCATAAGACCTCCAAGGGATGGTGGTTCGGCGATTCCTCCGGATGGAAGGCAAAGGGTGAAACCGTAAAGATCAACGGAGTGAAGTATAAGTTCAACGAGAAGGGATACTGGATCGACCCGGACGCAAAGAAGAAGGCTGCAGAGGAAAAGAAGAAGGCCGAAGAGGAAAAGAAGAAAGCCGAAGAGGAAAAGAAGAAAGCCGAAGAGGAAAAGAAGAA
>CADBOW010000290.1 GCA_902796375.1 uncultured Lachnospiraceae bacterium
CATGGCTGATGTGCCAGATGTTCCGGTCACGGCTGTAGCTGTGCTTTGCGTCGAAGGGAAGATCGATGCCCTTGCTCTTGCAGTATTCGATCTCGGACTCCCGGGAGTCGAAGGTCCACTTGGGATCTCTCCAGCATGCGATGATCTTGATGTCCGGGGCAAGAGCCTTGATGGAAAGCTCGAAACGAAGCTGATCATTTCCCTTACCGGTTGCGCCGTGGCAGATGGCAACAGCCCCTTCCTTCCGGGCAATGTCCACCAGCACCTTCGCGATCAGCGGACGTGCGAAGGAGGTTCCCAGAAGATATTTATTCTCATAAACCGCATCTGCCTTTACGGTAGGCATGATGTAGTCGTCACAGAACTCATCGATCACATCTACGATATAAAGCTTCTCAGCTCCGGAGTACTTGGCGCGCTCCTCGAGACCGTCCAGCTCGGATTCCTGTCCTACGTCGATGCATGCGCAGATAACCTCGTAGTCATAGTTTTCCTTGAGCCAGGGGATGATTGCGGTTGTATCCAGCCCGCCTGAATAGGCAAGCACTACCTTTTCTTTTGCCATAGCTTTGGCCTCCTGATATAGAATTCTGTTGTATTTTGCGAAATGTCGGCGAAATGCCGTGGAAACACAACACATACATATTATAATAAAACGAAGGATTACGCAAGAAGTTTTTTTGGCTTTATTATGCATAAATATACAAATTTCTGCATAATATACATAAGATATTGCATAAAATGTAAAAATGTTACATAAAAATGAAAAAGTGCTTGCCATTTTCATCTTTGGGGGCTATAATCCATACGGTAGACTGCCTTTTCCTATTTATATGGGGATGGAAGCATCCCGGGAAAAGGAAGCGAGAATGATAGAAAGCTGGATGGAATATGAGTGAGAAGAAGATCAAAGTCGGAATCATCGGTGCAACCGGATATGCCGGACAGGAGCTGGCACGGCTGCTGTATACGCACCCGAATACAGAGGTGATCTGGTACGGCTCCCGAAGTTATGTGGATACGCCGTACAGTGCAGTATATGGAAATATGCGAGGCCTTGCAGATGAGAACTGTAAGGATGATGATATAGCAAAGCTTTCGGAGGAGGCGGATGTGATCTTCACGGCAACGCCCCAGGGATATCTGGCAGGAGTGCTGACAGAGGAGATCCTGTCCAAAGCAAAGGTCATCGACCTGTCGGCGGATTTTCGTCTGAAGGATGTATCCGTTTACGAGAAATGGTACAAGATCGAGCATAAGAGCCCGAATTTCCTGGAGGAAGCGGTATACGGACTCTGCGAGGTGAATCGGGAGGATATAAGGAAGGCGCGGCTTCTGGCAAATCCGGGATGCTTCACCACCTGTTCCATCGAGTCGCTGTATCCTCTGGTGAAAGAGCATGCCATCGATCCGGATACCATTATCGTGGATGCCAAGTCCGGAACCTCAGGAGCAGGAAGAGGTGCGAAGACGGCCAACCTGTTCTGTGAAGTAAATGAGAGCATCAAAGCGTACGGAGTTTCGACGCATCGTCATACGCCGGAGATTGAGGAGCAGCTGGGATATGCGTATCATGCAGGAGATCCGGAGGCACTGGCACAGCCGGGAGGTTCCCCGATCCTGATCAACTTTACACCCCATCTGGTTCCCATGAACCGGGGTATCCTGGCTACCTGCTATGCAAAGCTGACAGAGGGCGTGGACGCGGCAAAGATCACGGAGATCTACAGGGAATACTACGGAAATGAGCCGTTCATCCGTCTTCTGGGTGAGGGCGGCACACCGGAAACCCGCTGGGTCGAGGGAAGCAATTTCCTGGATATCGGATTTGTGGTTGATCCGAGAACCAATCGGATCATCGTTATGGGTGCATTGGATAACATGGTAAAGGGAGCAGCCGGTCAGGCAGTTCAGAATATGAACCTGATGTTCGGGCTGGAAGAGACCACAGGGCTTCTGTTCCCCCCGGTCTTTCCGTAATATGTGGTTCCGGTGTATGGCAGACGGATGTCATTCCGAGGAACGGCAGACGGATGTCATCCCGAAGGGAACAAGGGATCCCGGGAACGAGAGCCCCGGCAGGAAGGATCTTACGAATACAATGATGAGGGAGAAAACCGAATGATTACAAGGATCGACGGAGGCGTGACCGCCCCGAAAGGCTTTCTGGCAGCCGGACTTCGGGCCGGGATCAAAGCCGGAAAAACAAATAAAGATATGGCTATGGTTTATTCAGAGGTACCTGCAACGGTAGCCGGAACATTTACAAAGAACCGGGTATATGCAGCACCGGTGAAATGGGACCGGAAGATCGCGGAAGAGCAGGAGACCGCTCAGGCAGTGGTAGTCAACACGGGTATCGCCAATGCAGCGACAGGAGAGCAGGGCTATCAGAATTCAAAGAAGACGGCAGAGGAGACCGGAAGGCTCCTGAAGCTCCCTGCAGAGCAGGTGCTGGTAGCATCCACCGGTGTCATCGGATTCCAGCTGCCTATGGATGTGATCCTGGATGGGGTTGCAAAGCTGGTTCCGAATCTGACGCACAGCCGCCAGGCGGGGCTGGATGCGGCAGAAGCGATCCTCACCACAGATACCCATAAGAAAGAAATCGCGGTGGAGTTCACCGTAGGCGGAGTGAAATGTACCATGGGAGCCATGAGCAAGGGCTCCGGTATGATCCATCCCAATATGGGAACCATGCTCTGCTTTATCACAACGGATGCAGCGGTAGATCAGGGATTGCTCCGGCAGAAGCTGCGTGAGGTGATCGATGAAACCTATAATATGGTTTCCGTGGATGGAGATACATCCACAAATGACACGGTCCTGGTCCTGGCAAACGGTATGTCCGGTGCGCCGAAGATCGAGACGGAGGGTGAGGATCTGGATGCACTGACCGCCGCACTGACGGAGGTCTGCACCTATCTGGCGAAGCAGACGGCTCAGGACGGAGAGGGGGCCACAAGGCTTTTCACCGCCCATGTGACCGGAGCTCCGGATCGGGAGACCGCCCGGACGCTGGCGAAGTCGATCATTACCTCCAGCCTGACGAAGGCGGCGATATTCGGTAAGGACGCAAATATGGGACGGCTGCTTTGTGCCATGGGATATTCCGGAGCAGAGTATGATACGGAGTTGGTTGACGTCACCATGAGCAGCAGGGCAGGATCGATCCAGCTGGTAAAAGGAGGCACCATGCCGCCATTTTCCGAGGAGGAAGCCCTGAGGATCCTGGAACCGGAAGAGATCACGGCAGAGGTGGAGCTGCATCAGGGCGATGTGGAAGCTACAGCCTGGGGCTGTGACCTGACTTATGATTATGTGAAGATCAATGCGGATTATCGTTCATAGGATATTGCCTGGAAGCTTATCATGTTGAAGAAAAAGGAAGGATAGATCATGAAGAACAATGACCAGATGGAAACAGTTATCGCAAAGGCGCAGACGCTGATCGAAGCACTGCCCTATATCAAGCGGTTCAACGGAACCAAGATCGTGGTGAAGTATGGCGGGAGCGCCATGCTGGATGAAAATCTGAAATTCCATGTGATCCAGGATGTGGCTCTGCTGAAGCTGGTGGGAATGAAGCCCATTATCGTACACGGCGGAGGAAAGGAAATCAGCAAGTACCTGACACGCCTGGGGATCGAATCACAGTTCATTAACGGACTTCGTGTAACAGATGAACAGACACTGGATGTGGCGGAAATGGTGCTCTCCAAGGTGAACAAGAGTCTGGTCACGCTCATGTCCGAGGTGGGACTTCGGGCCATCGGTATCAGCGGAAAGGACGCTGATCTGCTTCAGGTACAGAAGAAGATGGCAGGAGATAAGGATATCGGATATGTGGGAGAGGTAGTTAAGACCGATGCTACTCTGCTGGATACCCTGATCGACAATGATTTCATCCCGGTTATCGCACCCATCGGCGTGGGACTTGAGGATCATCATGGTTATAATATCAATGCGGATGACTGCGCATGTGCGGTGGCTACGGCGATCCATGCAGAGAAGCTGGCATTCCTGACGGATATCGAGGGCGTATTTACGGATCCCATGGATAAGAAGACACTCATTTCCGAAATGGATATCCATGAGGCAGAGGAGCTGATCAATACCGGCGTGGTGGGAGGCGGTATGCTTCCGAAGCTGCAGAACTGCATCGAGGCCATGAAGAAGGGCGTGTCCAGGGTGCATATTCTGGATGGACGTCTGGAGCACTGTCTGCTGCTGGAGTTCTTCACCGAAAAGGGTATCGGAACCGCGATTCTGAAGGAAGCGCTGTTCTAGGAATAATAAGAATCCTGAATCCGGGACTATATCACGCAAAAGAAAATGCACCGAAATCGGTGCATTTTCTGCGTTTGTACGCCTGACGGCGTAGGTTTCTTTCATTATTACGTGATGGTGTATCTTAAAGATTTGCTTCCTTTAAAACTGTTTTTGCCTTTGATGGTGACTGTAATGGTACCCGGTGATTTGAAATCCTTTGTAACTTTTCCATTTCTCTTGTAGGTAACGGTATAGTCCTTTGCTGTAAGAGTTATTCCATTCTGGCCTTTAACCTTCTTTATCACCGGTTTCTGAGATTTCTTGTTTGCCTTCACCTTGGCCTTCTTCAGTTCTGCTGTCTTGATGGTGTTTTTTGTAATGGTCGCGGTGAGTTTGATGGCGGATTTTATATAATAGTTGGAAGCACTTGCACCGGAAAGTGTAAATTTTCTTTTGGAGATGGTTACTTTTGATGTACCGGCATCGGCTTTACTTGCGAAAATCCGAATGCTTTTTACCTTTACGACTACTTTATCTCCGGTGATCAGACCGGACGCCTTCGCATTCTTGGAATCCAGTGTAACTTCTTTCTTTCTGTCATAGACCTTGGATTTGATTTTCAATCCGCTGATGGTGATGGGCTTCTGAAGGATACGGTAGGTGTCGGAAAGGGAACCCTTGAAGGCGCCTTTTCCTTTCACGATAACCTTTTTCGTTCCGGCGTTTTTGTAATCCGCGCTGGGATAGCTGACGGTGTAATCGGTTCCTTCCTTCAGGGTACTGCCCTTGTATGTAACTTTGATGGATGGCTTCTGTACTTTCCCGTTGTAGACTACGTTCCCGGAAAGCTTTATTGCAGCTTCGGAAATGTCCGTCTTCTCGAGTGCGGGAATCTCGGCAGAGTCTATCCATGTGTGAGCGTCCTTGTCCTTATAGTGATCTCCGCATACCGTGCAATACCAGTGCTCGATATTTCCGGCCTTGTCGTAGGTGGGAGCAGCGGCTTTGACATGGATCAGAGTGTGCTTCGGATCGATGTCCATATCCCTGGGGTCATTCGGATCTACGAGAGTTGTGCAATTTTCCTCCAGATAGCAGTTTCCGCAGTCTGTACATTCCCAGTAGGCTTTTTTTCCGAAATCCGTGCAGGTAGCAGGGGTTCCCTTGTGGAAGGCCAGTGTATGCTTATGTTTGATGATGCTGAAGGTCCCTTCTATCGCTTCTTCACCTCCGTTAAAGTAGAAGCTGATGAGAAGCGTGCGGCCTTTCTCCAGCCGCAGGATCTCACTACAAGTCCGCTGAACCGGTTCCAGTTCTGTGGAATATGAGATTGAACCATAGTTTTCATATGCTCTTCCGGTGTCCGCTCCGCCGGTCACATCATAATTGACCACATAATCACCGTTCTCCGGAGTGGTGAAGACGAAATAGTGGTCTATGGAAAAGCCCTGAACCTCATTAAGGCTCAGAGAGGTTCCGGTCATGGAAGGCGTCTTGCGTACTCTGACCGTTGCGGTTCCTGCCACGGGTTCGATCGGTGTAAATTCCATATCCACCTTCAAGGTGGCGCCGGCAGGAATCGGTTCATTCCATAAGCAGTTGACGAAGTAGTCTTCATACGGACTGCCCTGGCTGTTTCTGGTTGTGCCGCTGGTTGATGTATCGCCAATCAGTTTCCACTCAAGCTTTATATCGTAAATTCCGTCCGGCATTTTTACATCCACATCATAGAGTGCGTCTTCATTGCTTGTGAAGGTAAAGGATTTCTTAAATGCTTCCGCCGGATAATCGAAGATGTTTTCAGCTCCGAGGCTGAGAACCATGGGCTGCTGATCCGATTCCTGATCCGATGTGTGGAGTGCAGGCGGATTTGTTAAGGGTTCTTCCGCACGGACCATGACAGCCGGAGTACATACAGCCAGCACCGTCGCAAGTCCGGCAGTCATCAGCCATTTTGACAGCTTGCTTTTAAATCTTTTCATAGGACCTCCTTTTCGTGATTGTTTCTTTACTGATATGGCTATTATACAATATTTCCATGGATCCGTGAACAGAAAAGATTTTCTGTTGAAACTTTTTGAATTATTCGTTAAAATGGTGTTGTGTGTCGAAGTGCGTTTATCTCCCGGGAATTAGTCGGATGAATACGTATGAAGAAGAGTATGGCAGGATGGATCCTGGCGGCGGTTCTCCTTGCAGGAGGGCTGACGGGATGCAGAGGGGATGAGGTCACTGTGCGGACGTATGCCGCTCAGGAAGGCGCATCGACAGAAGCGAAATCCGCAAGGCGTACTGAGCAGGTGGGCACAGGCAGGTCGGCAGACGGCATGGCAGGTGACTCGGCGGATGACATGGCAGGCAAGGCGGCAGACGGTACGTCGGGTGACTCGGCGGACGGCACGACAGCAGAGGTCTGTGTGGTATATGTCTGCGGAGCGGTGAAACAGGAAGGGGTTTATACCCTGCCTGCGGGGAGCCGTGTGGCGGATGCCTTGAAGGCAGCAGGGGGCTTTTCGAAGAAGGCGGACCGGAGCGTGGTAAACCTGGCTGAGAAGCTGAGTGACGGAGAGAAGATCCGGATTCCCGAAGAGGGAGAGACTCCGGCGGAGGATCCGACTGGGAACGGGGGAACCGGAGACAGCACGGAGACAGGGATCAATATCAATACTGCGGATGCAGCCATGCTGACGCAGCTTCCGGGCATCGGTGAGACACGGGCGCGGGACATTATCGATTATCGTGAGGATCAGGGGGCGTTTTCAAAGCCGGAAGATCTGATGAAGGTTCCGGGGATCAAGGAAGGAACTTACAATAAAGTGAAGGACAGGATCCGGGTCAGATGACCGTCCTGAAATATGGAGTGATTAAACATGAAAAATGTGTTGGTAGTGGATGATGAAAAACTGATCGTAAAGGGCTTGAAGTTCAGCCTGGAGCAGGATGATATGCAGGTGGATATGGCCTATGACGGAGAGACTGCCGTTGAGATGGCCAGAGCCAAGAACTATGATATCATTTTACTGGATATCATGCTTCCCAAGCTGACGGGCCTGGAGGTATGTCAGCTGATCCGGGAATTCTCGGATGTTCCGATCATCATGCTGACCGCCAAGGGAGAGGATATGGACAAGATCCTGGGCCTGGAGTACGGAGCGGATGATTATATCACAAAGCCATTCAATATCCTTGAAGTGAAGGCCCGGATCAAGGCGATCCTTCGAAGGAATTCCAGAAATGACAGCTCCAGACAGGAGAAGTCAAATGTGATCGAGAAGAAGGGACTGCGGATCGAGGCTGATTCCAGAAGAGTATTTATACGGAATCAGGAAGTGAATCTGACAGCCAAGGAGTTTGATCTGGTTCTGCTGCTGGTGTCCAATCCCAATAAGGTATATTCGAGAGATGAACTGCTGAAGACCATTTGGGGCCCCGGATATCCCGGGGATGCACGTACGGTGGATGTGCATGTGCGTCGACTCAGGGAGAAGATCGAGAGTCATCCGGCGGATCCGGAGTTTATTCACACGAAGTGGGGAGTCGGATACTTCTTTCAGGATGAGGTTTGATTCTTATAAAGCCCCTGGTTTCAGGGGCTTTTTCAATGGAGCTTACGGAGAGACGGGATGAGTCAGTTGTCGGAGATGGAGAGAATTAAAGAGAAGCTGCTGGGCAGCAGGCGGCCGGAGGATACGAAGCTGCCTTCTTTTGTTGCGTCTGCCGTGGCAATCGAGAAATATAAGGTTCAGGGCTTCCCGGTTTACCGGCTGATCCCTCAGCGACCGCAGGGAAATATTTTCTATCTGTATCAGAGCAATTTCTCCATGCCGATCCGGAAGAG
>CADBOW010000291.1 GCA_902796375.1 uncultured Lachnospiraceae bacterium
AAGAGAAGCATGTTCCTTCACGATAAGTGCATTTCTCAGTGGGATCATGAACAGAACTCCCAGTACACCGCCGCAGAGCGCGATCAGTGACATGGTGACGAGACTGGGCTTGTCGGTGACGCCTTCCTTCGCCCACAGATACAGGGCAGGCAGGGTGAAGATACAGCCTGCGGCAAGGGATTCACCGGCGGAGCCGATGGTCTGAACGAGATTGCTCTCCAGAACGGAATTGCGTTTCAGGATGATCCGGATCACGCCCATGGCGATCACGGCTGCGGGGATCGAGGCGGATACGGTGGTACCGACCCTGAGGCCCAGATATGCATTTGCCGCACCGAATATGACGGCCAGGATCACTCCGATGGTGACAGAGGTTACCGTGAATTCCGGCGTGATCTTTTCGGCCGGAATGTAAGGCTTGAACTCATTTTTATCGTTCATATTCATCCTCCTGAAGATACGGAAAGACGACGGTTCCATAGATAAACATATCATAGTGCGGGATGAAAATCTATACATTGTCCTCATGTCATGTTAAAATGACCGCATGGAGTTTTATTTCCGTTGCATTACGAAGCTGACATACCGGTACGGAAAGATCCATAGGCAGTAACAAAGGGATTGACAGGGTGTGTCAGAAAGGAATTATTGAAATGGGAAAGCCGGCCACAGAGCACGGTATGGAGGACATAACATATGGAGAAGGGGTTTGTCGGGATCGATCTTGGGACGTCAGCGGTTAAGCTGCTGCTGATGGACGAGACAGGCAGAGTGGTGAAAACGGTATCGAGGGAATATCCCCTGGCCTTTCCGAAGCCGGGCTGGTCCGAGCAGGATCCCCGGGACTGGTATGAGAAGAGCATGGAGGGCCTGAAGGAACTGATCGCCGGGGCGGAAGATAAGATTGAAGGTATCAGCTTCGGGGGACAGATGCACGGACTGGTGGTGCTGGATGCGGAGGATCGCGTGATCCGTCCGGCCATCCTCTGGAATGACGGACGTACCGGCAGGGAGTGCGAGTACCTGAATGAGACCGTCGGCCGGGACGTGATATCCCATGAAACTGGAAATATTGCATTTGCGGGATTTACCGCACCGAAGCTGCTCTGGATGAAGCAGAATGAACCGGAGCTTTTTGACCGGATCGAGAAGATCATGCTGCCGAAGGACTATCTGGCTTATCGGCTCACCGGGGTTCATGCGACAGATGTGTCGGATGCCTCCGGCATGCTGCTCTTTGACGTTCAGAACAGAACATGGTCGGAGAAAATCTGTAAGCTCGTCGATGTGAAACAGCAGCAGCTGGCCCGCATCTACGAGAGCTATGAGGTAATCGGAACCGTACTGCCTGAGATCGCAGAGGAGCTGGGGATCCGCAGGGATGTCCGGGTGATCGCCGGAGCAGGAGATAATGCGGCGGCGGCAGTGGGAACCGGAACCGTAAGGGACGGAGACTGTAACATTTCCCTGGGAACCAGCGGAACCATTTTCATAGCAGCGGATGCTTATTCCGTGGATTCGAAGAATGCGCTTCATTCCTTTGCCCATGCAAACGGACGGTATCACCTGATGGGATGCATGCTGTCTGCGGCATCCTGCAACAAATGGTGGATGGAGGATATCCTGCGGGATAATGATATGGCTGCCGCGCAGGGTGAGATCGGGGAGCTGGGGAAGAATCGGGTGTTCTTCCTGCCGTATCTCATGGGCGAGCGTTCGCCGCATAATGATCCGGACGCACGTGCAGCATTTATCGGAATGAGCATGGACAGTACCCGGGGAGATATGCTGCAGGCGGTTTTTGAGGGCGTGGCCTTCGGCCTTCGGGATTCCCTGGAGGTGGCCCGAAGCTCCGGCCTGGAGATCCGTAAGACGAAGATCTGCGGAGGCGGAGCCAGAAGTCCGCTCTGGCGGAAGATCATGGCAAATGTCATGAATCTGACTGTGGAGACGGTGGAAGCGGAGGAAGGACCTGCCATGGGCGGCGCCATGCTGGCAGCGGTAGGCTGCGGCCTGTGGAAGAACGTAGAGGAAGCGGCAGATGCGGTGGTCCGGGTTTCGGGACGGGAAGAACCGGATCCGGCGCTGGTGGCGCTCTATGAGGAACGCTACCGTACCTTCCGGAAGCTGTATCCCGCATTAAAAGCGGTGGCTGACCGCTGAACTGGAGGAGACGAAGAATGATCATATGTCAGCACCTGAGTAAAATGTATAACGGACGGTATGCGCTGGAGGATTTTAACTTTACCTTCGAACCGGGTCATATCTATGCGATCCTGGGACCGAACGGCAGCGGAAAGTCCACACTGATGAAAACCCTTGCCGGGTTGGTGAAGCCCTCCTCGGGACAGGTATTCGTGGATGACCATGAGCTTACCTATCATGATAAGAAGACCATCGCCTATATGCCGACGGAGCCCTATTTCTATTCGTATATGTCGGCCATGCAGGCGGCGAAATACTATCAGGATTTTTTCCAGGACTTTAATATGGAGAAGTTCAAATGGACCATGCAGGCCATGGGATTGAATCCGGCGCAGAAGATAAGAACATTTTCCACCGGTATGATGGCGAAGTTCAAGGTGGCACTGAATGTGTCCCGGAATCCGCATATGCTCATGCTGGATGAGCCGCTGAACGGGATCGATATGCTGGCCCGGGAGGAAGTGACGGCAAGTATCATTCAGGGGATCGACCGGAGTGCCGCGGTTATGATCTCCAGTCATCTGATCGAGGATCTGGAGCGGATCGCGGATTATGTGCTGTTCATCAAGGACGGCAGACTGGTGCTGCACGGATATCGATCCTCCTTCCGGGAACAGTATGGAAAGTCCATGGCGGATATGTACCGGGATATCTATGGCGCGGCCATCCTGTTCGGAGCACAGGGAATGCCTCAGGGGTACGGAATGCCCCAAGGCTACGGCGCACCCCAGGGGTACGGAATGCCCCAGGGGTACGGAATGCCCCAGGG
>CADBOW010000292.1 GCA_902796375.1 uncultured Lachnospiraceae bacterium
ATTCCTAAGTAATTCTCCATTATCAAACAGATATGTCTTTTTCCCGATCGTTACCAGCCCATTTACGCCCGCTGCGTCTGATCCGAAATAGCATCCGGAAGCCCATTCATTTACACAGAGCTGTCCGCCCTTCTTTGCATGATAGAGCTTCCCGTCGATACAAAATGTAGAGTCATCCTCCATTAATCCGCTACTGCCAAAACCATAATAACTTCCGTTAAACTCTAATATCTCATTTTTCACAAGCGTCTTATCAATCAGATATACCTTGCACATAGAGTTCCCAACCTTGCCGGACATCCATCCTTCTTCTCTTTCCTGAACATCTGCATATCCTTCCGAATCAATGAAAATAATATACTGATCCGTTTCCTTTATCGAATAGATTTCATAATCCCCACCATAATCGAAGAAACGCCAATTACCATAACAATCCTTAAGCAATTCATTACATGCTCTGGAACCATCATCTTTATAATACATTCTTTCATAGTATTCTTCACTATGAATAATACCATCATCATCCTCTTCATCATAATAATCTGTATTTTCATAATACTCATTTCGATAAAGTGAATTATCCGATTTTACCCTATAGTATTTTCCATTTATACAAATTTCTTTATCATCACCCTGATAGCAGTATCCGTTCTCATCAAAGGCATATAGATAGCCTTCTATCTCCTGGACCGAATCACTGTAATAGCTGTCAGAGCTAGTATAATAACGTAATCCATTCGGTTCCTGAACCCAACCTAAACCATCCTGATCTTCCTCATTGGCAACGGATGACCTTTTTTTCTTGGAAGTAGCTTTCGTCGTTGCTTCTTTCTTTTTTCCGTCTTTGCTCTTCTTAGAGTCTGCTTTCGTCGCAGCTTCCTTCTTGGAATCTGCTTTTGTTGCAGCTTCCTTCTTAGAACCAGCTTTTGCCGCATCTTCCTTCTTAGAATCTGTTTTCGTCGCAGCTTTCTTCTTAGAATCGGCTTTCGTCACAGCTTCCTTCGATTTCACATCATCGTTCTTCTTAGACCCAGCTTCTGTCTCCTGAACAATGTCTTCTTTCGTCTCAGCAGCATAGGTCACAAATCCGGAGAAACACATGGACCCCGAAAGCGCAGCCAGTACCAAAGCCCCCTTTAGCCTGCGAATACATTTCCTCATAATCATCCTCCTTTTCCAGCCTCATTGTCTTATTCCTGTCTTCCTCTAATCCCTCGTCTCACAGAGTGTGATCGTCAGCACATCATCCACAGAGGGATGCTTTACAAAATAGTCCGTCGTCTCCACGGTGTGATACTTTCCGTCATCCCCCATTTGCTTTGTAACCAGAGATATGGCATTCTCTCCACGTTCATAAGCCGCAAGAAGATTCTGTCGATCAAATGTATCAGCGAAGGCCTTCTGATCGTCCGGATGCATGGTTGCCGTTCCGTGCATGATCAGCTCGTCAAAGATACCGGCAGACGGACAGGATGTGGTTGAAAAGTTCTCATATGCCATCATATAAAAACTGTTTCGTGTCAGATTCGCGAAGATCACCAGCGGATAACGCATGAATACCGCATCCATGAGAAGCTGCTGGGCACTGGCCGGCGTCTGGATCTTCAGGATATCCTCCGACTCCATAAGCTTCCGGTTCAGCTCCACAAGCTCCAGATATTCCTCCTCCGGCATAGGCTTCGCATAATAGTAACCCTGAATCTTCTCGCAGTTACAGGTTCGAAGGAAGCCCAGCTGCTCCATGGTCTCAACCCCCTCCGTCACCGTCGTCATCTTCAGTCGATGAGCGAAAAGGAAGATACTTTCCAGCACGATCCTCTCCTTCTCATCCTCACAGTTGTGGTTGAGAAGGGATTTGTCTATCTTCAGAGTATCCACCGGCATATCCTTTACGAATTGCAAAGATGACAGCCCGCTGCCGAAATCGTCGATGGCCACCGAGTATCCTTCCGCCCGGATCGACCGTATCCACTCTTCGATCCGCTCCGACTCGTCCACCAGAGCGGATTCCGTAATTTCCACCTCAAAGAGTTTATGAGGGATCTCATGAGAATCAACGATCTGATTCAGCCTCTCGATAAAATTCTCCTCATTCACATGCCATCTGGAGAAATTCACAGAGATCGGCACCGCTGTTTTCATATTGATCTGTTTGCGGATCGTCCTGCATGCCTCTTCAACCATGTACCAATCCACATCGATCACCGCTTCCGTCTTCTCCAGCTCCGGAATAAAGTAAAATGGCGGAACCACCTTTCCATCATCTTTAATCCAGCGGACCAGCGCCTCCGCACTGACGATCCGATTCGTGATCGCATCATACTGAGGCTGATAGTACGCCCATAACTCATGTTTCTCCATCGCTTCCTTAACCGCAGAAATTATGTCCTTCTCCATATGTCCCTCCCTAAACTTTCACCCGAATCAGGCAGAAGTCTAACTCTCTGTCCACATAAATCTCTTCAGGTTTTCTACACCGGCGAGTTCTCTCTTCGCATAGGTCTCATACCTATGTTTTATCATTTTTCAGGCTGTAAATCAACGGATGTATTCGTAATGATGATCCCGGCTGCGACAAGCAGCAGGGACACTACTCCGGTCACCGAAAATGCCTCATTGTCCTCACCAAGAAACCAGGCGGAAAGCAGAACTCCCATCACCGGATTCATGAAGCCGAGGATGGCCACTCTGCTGACCGGGTTATACTTCAGAAGCACGCCCCACAGAGTGTACGCTCCGGCGGAAATAAAGCCCATATAGAGGAGATTATAAACGCAGGATGCGCTTCGGAATACCAGCTCTCCTCCCATGATCCACCCCGCCCCATAAAGCACAATGCCCCCCAGCAGAAACTGGTATCCGCTCAGGGTAACCGGATTCTCATGCCTGGAATATTTCTTGATGCAGCATGAGGAAAATGCATAGAAAAGCGTGGCGATCAACATGGCGCCTTCGCCCTGAAATGTGATCCTTCCGCCTTCGAACATGCCTTGAAATCCGCCGAGAATCAGTATGATCCCTGTAAATCCCACGATGCATCCGAGAATCTTCCTTACCGTCAGTTTTTCCATACGGAAAATGCATGCAGCGATCACTATGGCCAGAAAATTTCCTGACGCATTTATGATCGATCCTCTTACGCCGCTGATATAGGCCAGCGACATGAAAAAGAAGAAATACTGTCCGACCGTCTGCAGCAGGGAAAGGATCCCCACATACTTCAGGGAACTGAGTTTTGGTCGCAGGAAACGGCGTGATACGAGGGATCCGAAAAGGATCGTCATCACTCCCGCCAGAAAGAATCTGGCGCCTGCAAGCATGATCCTGGAGGCCGTATCCTCCGGTGGAATCTCAAAGATCTCATATGCAGTTTTGATCGCAGGAGACGCGCTTCCCCATAAAACACAGCAAAACAATGCGGTAATAAAAACCACCGGAAGGCAGCTCCATACTATTCTGTTTCGCCCGTTCCTCATATGATCATCCATCAATATTTCTCCCGACTCACACACCTGCACCATAGACGTAGCTTCGGTCATTGACCATGCCGAATACGTCATGTCTTCATCCTGCGATTTCGTTTCGGAATCGTTTCAGCACTTCCAGCATTTCCGGTTCTATCCTCTTCTCGCACTCCTTCTTCAGCTCATCCGGGCAGCCGTAAAATGCCTCTGCCATGGCAGTCGCAATATCTGTCAGGGTATCACAGTCTCCGCCAAGGGAAACCGCCGTCCGGATCACATCTTCAAAGCTTTCCCCTTCGAGGAATGCGGTGATAGCCTCCGGAACGGTCTGCTGGCAGGTTTCCACATGATGATAGGTCGGCCGGATCTCATCACAGGTTCTGGTGAGATCATATCCGAATTCCTTCACCACGTAATCCTTAATCTCCGCCTTCTCGTGGCCTGTCCTGGCCAGGAACATGACGGCTGCCACCGATTCCGCGCCTTTTACTCCTTCCGGATGGTTATGCGTCACCTCCGCCGTCCAGCGGGCCACCTCTCTGGTGCGCTCCATGGTATCATACAGCCAGCCTGCCGGAGATACACGCATCGCAGACCCATTTCCGTAGCTGCCATACGGTTCTGTCATATCAGAAAACAGCCACTGGCAGAACATTCCGCCGTATCCTGCGTAGGGCTTTCTGTGTCCCCAAGCCTTCATGCACCCGGTCAGTTCCTTTCTTATGGTTTCCTCATCTGCGTTCTTTCCGGCGTTCAGCAAGGCTTCCGCCACCGCTATCGTCATAACCGAATCATCGGTATACCTGCTTTCCCCTGTGAAAAAGGCGAATTCCTTCGACTTCCCACCACGATCAAACTCAAATCTGCTCCCGATCATGTCTCCCAAAATAGCACCGTACATATAAACACCTCCTGCTTTTCATTTGATAAGACAAATATAACATCTGTGATCACAAAAACGGTCGTTTCGGAAGTGACTTTCCATGCGCTAAGCTTTCTACAGGTGACGATAGAAGTATACCATAGTCAGGAAGGAAATAACATTCCAGGCTACGCAGTTACCGGTCAGTGTTACCGGTCAGTTACCAATAGACGCGTTATTTTTCAATCAATACGTTGTATGTGTCAAGAATTTGTAAAGGTTGGTGGTATATGATACAGACAAAGAAGGGGCTGTCGCACGTTAGTGCGACAGCCCCGTGTCACCAGCCGTCCCCGGTCACTTCATGTCTGTTCTATTGGGTAAATGTACCGTATGCGGCAACTGCCTCATCAATGGTCATCACGCCGGTCCCAACCTTGTAAACCGCCTGCCTTAACTGAATGACCGCGTCATCCGTCAGGCCGATCTCCTCCGGTGACAGGATACGGG